>JBEBUB010000232.1:0-3048 GCA_040393445.1 Flavobacterium beibuense | reverse complement strand
ATCCGGATACTAAAAGTTTGATGGAGCAGCTTAATAATATTTCAAGAATAGTCAATAAAATTATAATAACATCAAAGCAAAAATAATATGGTTATTAGGAAATAATAAAATGAGATAGTTTGAAGAATATATTCTTGTTTTAGTTCAAATTTCCAAATTTCCAAATTTCCAAATTAAATATGTTAACAATAAAAAATCTACACGCCTCTGTTGAGGACAAAGAAATCCTGAAAGGATTAAACTTAGAGATAAAAGCAGGTGAAGTTCACGCTATTATGGGGCCTAATGGTTCAGGGAAAAGTACGTTTGCTTCTGTAATTGCAGGAAAAGAAGACTACGAAGTTACTGACGGAGAAATCATCCTTGAAGGAGAAGATATCAGAGAGTTGGCTCCGGAAGAGCGAGCTCATAAAGGAGTATTCCTTTCGTTTCAATATCCGGTGGAGATTCCTGGTGTAACTGTTACGAACTTTATCAAAACTGCTATCAACGAAACTCGTAAAGCAAAAGGTCTAGAAGATATGCCTGCTAACGAGATGTTGAAACTTATCAGAGAAAAATCTGAGATGTTGGAGATTGATCGTAAGTTTTTATCTCGTTCGCTTAACGAAGGTTTCTCAGGTGGTGAGAAAAAACGTAACGAAATCTTCCAAATGGCCATGCTTGAGCCTAAACTGGCTATTCTTGACGAAACCGATTCAGGTCTAGATATCGATGCTCTTAGAATCGTAGCTAATGGAGTTAACAGATTGAAAAGTCAGGACAATGCCGTAGTTGTGATTACACACTATCAAAGACTTTTGGATTATATTGTTCCGGATTTTGTTCACGTTTTGATGAACGGAAAAATCGTAAAATCAGGAGGCAAAGAATTGGCTCTTGAGCTTGAAGAAAAAGGATACGATTGGATTAAAGAGGAATTAGTTTAAAAGGTTTAAGGCTTAAAGTTCAAAGTTTTGTAAACCTGAAACTTTAAACCTGAAACTTTAAACCAAAAAATATGGCACTAAAAGAAAAATTAATAGCATCATTTATGGCTTTTGAAGAGAAAGTGAGTGTAGACGAAGAGCTACACGACCTCCGATCTTCGGCCATTAAAATTTTTGAAGACAAAGGTTTTCCGTCAAAAAAAGAGGAAGCTTGGAAATATACATCGCTCAATGCCCTGCTCAAAAATGACTTTTCGGTATTCCCAAAATCTGAAGTTAATATCGGTATTGCAGATGTAAAACGCTTTTTTATTGACGAAACTGACACGTATAAAGTGGTATTCGTAAACGGAGTTTTTAATTCATTTTTATCGAGCACAACTCATGATGGTATCGATGTTTGTTTGCTTTCGTCAGCACTCTCTAAACCAAAATATAAAGAGGTTGTTGATAAATATTTCAACCACATTGCATCAAAAGATGAGACTCTTACTTCACTAAATACGGCTTTTGCCAGTGAAGGAGCTTTTATCAACATACCAAAAAACAAAGTAGCAGACAAACCGGTTGAAATTGTTTATTTTTCTACCAGAAATGATGATAAATTATGGTTACATCCAAGAAATTTAGTCATTGTAGGCGAAAATGCACAAGTACAAATTATTGAAAGACATCAAAGTTTAGATCATGATTTAGTACTTACGAATTCGGTTACTGAAATTTTTGCTGAGAAAAATGCTATTGTAGATTATTATAAATTACAAAATGACGAACTTGAAGCGAATTTGATTGATAACACCTATATTTCGCAACAACAAGGAAGTAATGCTTCGGTTCACACCTTCTCATTTGGAGGTAATTTGACCCGTAATAATTTGAACTTTTATCACTTTGGCGAACATATCGAATCAACTCTCAAAGGAATTACAGTAATTGAAGGCAATCAACATGTTGATCATTACACATTGGTTCACCATGCCCAACCCAATTGCGAAAGCCATCAGGATTACAAAGGTATTTTTGGAGGAAAAGCAACAGGCGTTTTCAACGGAAAAATCTATGTAGATAAGATTGCTCAGAAAACGAACGCTTTTCAGCAAAACAACAATATTTTGATAAGTGATAAAGCGACAATTAATACCAAACCACAACTCGAGATCTTTGCAGATGACGTGAAGTGCTCACACGGCTGTACGATTGGTCAGCTTGATGAGAGTGCTTTGTTTTATATGCAACAAAGAGGTATCCCTAAAAAAGAAGCCAAAGCTCTCATGATGTATGCTTTTGGTAATGAGGTGATTACGAGTATTAAGATTTCGTCTTTGCAACAGCGAATCACTAAACTAATCGCTAAGAAATTAGGGGTAGATTTAGGATTCAATCTCTAAGTAAAAATATCAGGGTTCAAGTAATTGAACCCTCTTTTTTTATTCCTCTGCGATTTCCAGTTTTCTTACAATCTCATTGGCATTTTCATCCACAACCGTTATATAATAAATCCCTGCTTTAGTCTTAATAGGCATTTCGTGAAAATTTTTGGTTTGCCCTAAATACGTTCTGTCTAAATACCAATGCAAGGTAGTTCTTGGGTTTGAATGGGCTACTTTTAGAATAATGGGTTGGAGCTCGCTCTCAAAGTTTTTAGACAAATAAACCTTGCTGGCTGCTTTCGGATAAATAAAGTCCATTTCATAACTTTCATGAGGTTGACAATCATCACGAAAAGGAGGTAAAACCCTATAATCTACATTCTTGTTTTTATAATACCATTCCATCACAGGAGGCAATATAAACCATGATTTAGTCACTATATTTTCTGGATTTTCACAGGAAGCATTCACTCTATAGGCTTCGGTTGGGTCAAGATGAATGACTTTGTGATAAGTGCAAAGTTGATGTTCGTTTTCCGAAAAAGGAACATGTTGTATAGTTGTTGGGCAATGTTCTGTAGCGAGGTTTCCGCTTTTACTACAAATAGTGACTTGTGCTAAATCATCATACGGAATAGAAAACCAATCTGACTTTGGCAATCCGGAAAAGATGTCAAACAAAATAGGGGCTGCACTACTCACTCCGGTGAGTTCGGGTCTTCCTTCTCCGGTTGCATTCCCGACCCAGA
>JBEBUB010000231.1:0-3058 GCA_040393445.1 Flavobacterium beibuense | reverse complement strand
TAGCTCTTTTCTGTAACGTGAAAAAAGAAGCGGTGATTCAATCTATCGATGCTTCGACTATTTATGATGTTCCGAACTATATGTTGGAAGAAGGTTTAGATATCGTAGCTCTTAAAAAACTAAATCTTCCAAAAAAATCAAAACCGGATTTGACTAATTGGAACGAATTCCTGAAAAAACACAAAAATCCAAAACATACCGTAAATATTGGTTTGGTAGGGAAGTATGTAGAACTTCAAGATTCTTATAAATCGATTTTGGAGGCTTTCGTACATTCAGGAGCTGCCAATCAGACCAAAGTGAATGTCGTAAGCATTCACTCAGAATATTTAACTCCTGAAAATGTTGCTGAAAAATTAGCAGGCCTTGACGGAATCCTAGTAGCTCCGGGATTCGGTGAAAGAGGAATCGAAGGAAAAATCGAAGCGATTCGTTACGTTCGTGAAAACGGAATTCCTTTCTTCGGAATTTGTTTAGGAATGCAAATGGCAGTTATCGAATATTCTCGAAACGTATTAGGTTTGAAAGATGCTAACTCAACCGAAATGAATCCGAATACTAACAATCCGGTTATCCATATTATGGAAGAACAGAAAAAAGTAACGGAAAAAGGAGGTACGATGAGACTTGGTGCTTGGGATTGTCAATTGAAAAAAGATACTTTAATACACTCGATTTATAATCAAGATATGATTTCTGAACGTCATAGACACCGTTTCGAACTCAATAATGATTATTTAAAAGATTTAGAAAAAGCCGGATTGACTGCTTCAGGAACCAACCCGAAAACCAATTTGGTAGAGGTTGTGGAATTGAAAAATCATCCTTTCTTTATAGGAGTGCAATATCACCCGGAATATAAGAGTACAGTTGCTAATCCGCATCCTATTTTTGTGGAATTCATTAAAGCAACGGTTACGAATAAAAAATAATTTGTTTCAAGTTTCAAGCCTCAGGTTTTGAACGTGAAACTTGAAACCAAACAAACTAGAAACAAAATAAACAAATAATAAACTAAATGGAACAAAAGAAATTTGACTTTAGAACCCTGTTTGCCTTTGTGCTTATTTTTGGAATCCTGTTGTGGATTATGTACCAAAATCAACCTACACCAGAGCAAATAGCAGAATCAGAAGCGAAAAAAGAACTGGCTGAAAAGCAAAATAATGAAGCTGCTGTAGCTACTCAAACAACAGCTGAATTTATTCCATCAGATTTAAGTGAGAATGATTCGCTTAAAATGGTTCAGTTGCAAAGTTCTTTAGGGAGTTTTGCTCTTTCCGGAATGGTGGAAGAGAAAACGACGGTTTTAGAAAACGAACTTTTAAAGCTAGAGATTTCTAACAAAGGAGGTTATATCACCAAAGCAGAGGTTAAGAATTTCGAACAGTTCAAAAAAGGTTCAGGAAGTCTTGTGAACCTTATTAAAGACAACAATGCGGAGTTTAACATTCAGTTGAAAACGCAAGAAAATCGTGTTTTCAATACCAAGGATTTGATGTTTGAACCTACTCTTACTAAAGAAGGCGAAAACCAAGTATTGACGCTACGTTTGAAATCAGATGACAATAAATTCTTAGAGTACAGATACGTATTGAAACCAAATGAGTATATGATGGATTTCTCTATCAGAACTCAAGGTTTGTCTTCTGTTTTGAATACATCAGAGCCTTTACAACTTAACTGGGACTTGACCTCTTTCCGTAACGAAAAATCGGTTACTTACGAAAACCGTTACACAGAACTTATTTTTGAGTACGAAGGCGGTAAAGACGACTATTTAAGTCAAAGCTCAGAAGATTCAGAAACTATTAAAGATGTAACGTATATTGCATACAAACAACACTTCTTTACATCCATTCTTTTAACGGATACTCCTTTCAAAAAGGTTGATTTCAGTTCTAAAAACTTGGTTAAAGATGCAGAAGTTGATACACTTCAAACCAAATCATTTGCTTCGGTAATTCCTTTAGAGTTTAAAGGAGGTGAAGTGAGCTATAATATGAATTGGTATTATGGCCCGACAGATTATAAGATTTTAAATAAATATGAGAGAAACCTTGACGAGGTTGTTCCTCTAGGGTGGGGAATCTTCGGATGGATTAACCGTTATTTGTTTATCCCGACTTATGAATTCCTAAGCGGATTTATCCCTCACGGAATTGCAATTATCATCTTTACGATTTTAGTGAGATTGGCTATTTCTCCTATTACTTATAAGTCATATTTGTCTCAGGCGAAAATGAAAGCGCTTCGTCCGGATGTGAATGAGATAAACGAGAAGTTTAAAAAAGATCCGATGAAAAAGCAACAAGAAATGATGGCTTTGTATTCTAAAGCAGGTGTGAACCCGATGGCGGGTTGTATTCCGGCTCTGATGCAGATTCCGATTTTCTATGCCTTGTTCATGTTCTTCCCATCAGCAGTTGAGTTAAGACAAAAAGGATTTTTATGGGCAGACGATTTGTCATCGTATGATGTGATAGCAGAACTACCATTCTATATTCCTTTCTACGGAAACCACATCAGTTTATTCCCGATTTTGGCAGGTATCGCTATTTTCTTCTATATGAAAATGACTACAGGAGATCAACAAATGGCACAACCACAACAAGAAGGTATGCCAGATATGGGTAAAATCATGAAAGTGATGATTTACATTTCTCCTATCATGATGATTATCTTCTTTAATATGTATGCTTCAGGATTATCGTTGTACTACTTCATCTCAAACTTGATTACTATCGGAATCATGTTAGTGATTAAACACTATATTATAGACCACGAAAAAATCCAAGCTAAAATCCAAGAGAATAAATCGAAGCCTAAAAAAGAAAGCAAGTTCCAAAAGAGAATGCGTGAAGCAATGGAGCAAGCTCAAGAACAACAAAAGCTAAAACAGAATAAGAAATAACACCTATTATATATAGTGTTCCAAAAATCCCGAGATTCATTCTCGGGATTTTTTGTTTACAGTAGGTTCAAAATATTATTTTAAGTTCAAATGCCTCCTTATATATAGAGTAGGAGTGTTTCACGCCTATATTACATTTATATA
>JBEBUB010000230.1:0-3133 GCA_040393445.1 Flavobacterium beibuense | reverse complement strand
CCACATCTCCGTCTTCTGCTTCTGCAAATTTGTCTTTCGGAATAAAAATATCGGTATACATTTTGGGGTTGGCTGTTTGCACAAAAGCAAAATTCTTTTGTAGGTTAATAACACCCACAAATTCTGTTTTATGTCTTTCGATAATTTCGACAACCTCAGCCTCTGGCCTCCTTCCCTTTCTTCGATTATAAATATAAACTTTTACTTTATCTCCGTCTAAAGCGTGATTGAGGTTGTTAAACGGAATAAAAACATCATCTTCCAACTCATCAGAAACAAAATATCCGGTTTTTCTGGAAGTCATATCCACCACTCCTTCCAAGTAGTCGTAACTAGCAACAATTTTATATTTCCCTACTTCGGTTTCCTCGAGATTTCCTTTGGCTTTCAGTAGTTTTAAATCTTTGATTATTTGATTTCTACTTTGAGTATCATCGAGCTCTAGTTTGGCTGCTACTTGTTTATAATTGAAAGATTTAGCGGGTTCTTTAGAAAGTATTTTTAATATTTTTGAGGTAAAATCTTTGTCTTTTTTACCAAAACGATGTTTTTTGTTCTTCATAAATTGTTTATTCGCTATCTGCGATTTTTGTAAATTATATTGCATAGTTACAAAAATTAAGCCGATAGTGTTTTAATTTTGAGTTATTTTTTTCTTACGTAATTTATAGTTTATGACTATGTTTCGTTTAGATTAAATTATTGTAAACAAGTTAATAGGTCTTAAATTTATGTTTAATTTTACACTCATAAAACAACAACAAGGCATACATGAAAAAGAAAAACATTAAAATACTTCTGGTTGATGACGAACAGGATATTCTTGAAATCGTTGGCTATAATTTATCACAAGAAGGATATAAAATTATAACCGCTTCAAACGGTAAAGAAGCCATTACCAAAGCCAAAAAAGAATTGCCTCATCTAATCATTATGGATGTAATGATGCCTGAAATGGACGGAATTGAAGCCGTGGAAAACATCAGACGTATTCCAGAACTTAACCATGTTATCATCACCTTCCTCACCGCTCGGTCGGAAGATTATTCACAAGTGGCCGGATTTGACGTTGGAGCAGATGATTATATCACTAAACCCATTAAACCGAAAGTTTTAGTAAGTAAAGTTAAAGCTTTGTTGAGAAGGTTAAAAGAAGATAATCCTACAGATACAATAAACATAGCAGGAATGGAAATCAACCGAGAAGAATACAAAATTATCAAAGAAGGAGAAGAAATCATACTTCCTAAAAAAGAATTTGAACTGCTTTATCTATTAGCCTCAAAACCCGGAAAGGTTTTTAAAAGAGAAGAAATTCTTAGTAAAGTTTGGGGTGATGATGTGGTTGTAGGTGGCAGAACCATAGACGTACATATTCGAAAACTTCGTGAAAAAATTGGTGAAGAACTTTTCAAAACCATAAAAGGAGTCGGTTATAAAATCGAGGCTTAGAAGCCAACAACTTAACGAAATACTAAAAATTTATCCTTATCTTTGGATAAATTTTTTGTTTATGAAAGTATCAATTGACATTAGTCTTTATCCTATAAAAAACGAATACCGTCAACCTATATTAGATTTTATCCAAGAACTAAAAAACTCCGAATTCACCGTTATCGAAAACAGTTTGAGTACTCAAATTTTTGGCGATTATGATCAAGTAATGCCTTTTTTGAATTCGAAAATCAAAGATGTGTTTTTTGATGACAACCTTTATGTTTTTGTGTTGAAAATCGTAAAAGGAGATCGAAGTGAAAAGTAACAGATCTTCATAATATTCTCTTCTCACTTTGGATATTTTCGAGCCATACAAAGACTATTCAGCACTACATATAGTGCTGGAAATCGTTGCTGTTTTGTTTGCGATTGCAAGTGTTTTATATTCCAAAGACAACAATATAAAAGTTTACCCAACAGGCATTGTCAGTACGCTTATCTTTGTTTATTTACTCTATCAATGGGGACTTTTCGGAGATATGATTATCAACGGATATTATTTGGTGATGAGTGTTTATGGCTGGTATTTATGGAAAAAACCATCCGATGACCAACCACAACTCCAAATATCTCTCACTAGTAAAAAGGATTACCAAATTTCAGTTTCGATATTTTTGCTCTCGAGTATCTTTGTAAGCTTGGTTTATGTATGGTACGAAAGGTTTGGTATATGGTGGTCGTATGTAGATATTCTCACTACAGGATTGTTCTTTGTGGGAATGTATCTCTTGGCCAAACGCAAAGTCGAGCATTGGATATTCCTGATTTTAGGAGACTTTATTTCGATTCCGTTGTATTATTTTAAAGGTTATACCATAACGGCAATTCTATTTTTAATTTATACAATAATAGCCACTTTCGGATATTTAGAATGGAAAAAGATTTGGAAAGAAGAAAACTTATAAAAATTGTTTTAGTCGGGCCCGAAAGCACCGGAAAAACAACTTTGGCAAAACTCTTAGCTGCACACTTCAACACCACTTGGGCTAGGGAATTCCTACGAGAATTTGCCGAATGGAAACTTCTTCAAGAAGATAAAACCATCTATTATTCCGACCAAAAAACCATTGTAGAAGGACAAATCCGATTAGAAAAAGAAGCAGAAGCCAAAGCCAACACTTTTGTTTTTTGTGATACGAATCTGCTTCAAACTCGATTATATTCTGAGTTGTATTTCAAAAAAGTTCCTGAATATTTAGAGAATATTTCCGGTGAATGTGATTTGTATATACTTACGGACATCGATGTGGAATGGGAAAAAGACCATGTGAGAGATGCCCAACACGAGAGAGAAAATCACATCAATTATTTCAAAAAAAGGCTGACGGAACTCAAAAAACCCTTTTTATTCATCTCCGGAGGCGAACAAGAGCGACTTGAAAAGACCATAGAATGGTGTGTTGAACTCAAAAAAACGCTAGATAACGGTTTAACAGTAGATTTTTTTTTACAAACCCAGAAAACAAAACCTACTCAGAAGTAAATAGTTACGTTTTTAGCTAAAAAAAAGTGCAGATTTTTTTATTTTTTTATTTGGAGAATATAAAACTAATTGTATCTTTGCAACCACAAAATCAGAAGTAAATTCCTCCTTAGCTCAGTTGGTTAGAGCATCTGACTGTTAATCAGAGGGTCC
>JBEBUB010000229.1:0-3139 GCA_040393445.1 Flavobacterium beibuense | reverse complement strand
GGTGTGAGAGGCGCACTCCGTCAGTTTATCTGGCGGAGCCGTCTACTCGATTGTGCGTTCGGTGTTCTTTTTCGGTTGTCTGTCAGCGTTGGCAAAGACATACTCTTTTGCAATTTTTGGTTGCAGAGTTGGCTGGTGCGAATTGCAAATGTGTATGGCTTTTTGCGTTGGCTTCACAATGACTTGGAATATGGTAAAGTTTTAATGTATTGTTCCATAAATTCCCAATCTGGTTTTCCTTCCTTATTAACAGGTAATTTTATTTTCGAAAAGGGCATTCTAGAGGGTCGCCATTTTCTTCCAAAATCCCATCTATACCTTTCTAATTCTACTAATGTACAAATGAACATTGCTATATATGGATTCCATTCTCTGCCCTTTAACTTAATAACGTTAACATCATGAGAACAGGTGAAATCTGTGTCTTGATAAAATGCAAAACCTACAGAACCATTATTCGTTATGGTAATGCAATTTTTAGTATATATTTTTTTATCAATAGTGTGGTCTGCACTTCTTTCATCTTTGTTATTGTTTTCAATATCAAAAAGAGAATAATATTCAGTTACACCATTATAGTTTTCGGTTGCTCCAATAAAGGGTATTTCTCCTAGTTCTGTGTGTTCAGGTTTTTTATTGTAATATCCATTGATTATCTCAAATATTCCGTTTTTCCCACCGTATTGAAATTCTTTCCACTTGGTAATATCTAATTGAATTTCATTACTAATTATAGGATTAATATCAACTGATACAAAATCTCTTTGAACTTTAAATGATAAGTAATTTTTAATTTTACGCTCAAATTCAGAACGGTCTAATACTGAATAATCTGTTTCTAAATATGCCTCTGCAATCCATTCGTCAGATGATGTAACTAATTTTTGAACTGAAATACCTGGTATTTCCTTTCTGTTTTTATACAGTTTTAAAAAATCATCTTTTATTTTACCCCATTTTTTCTTAAAATCTAATCTTCCTCTGTGTTTTCGCTTTTCAAATCCATCATCTTTTAAATAACCGAACCATGTTTCATTATCAGAATTTGGTTCATTTGCCTTCCAAACCATTATACAAGTTGGTGTTCCAACTGGATAAAACAAATCGTTGGGCATTGAAATAACAGCTTTTAAAGTATGTTTTTTTAATAGTCTATTTTTAATAGCGATTAAGTTTTTTTCATTTTTAATAGCACAACTAATTTGAACAATGGCAAGTACAAGACCTTTTTTTTGTGAAACAACATTTAAACCATGTTCAATAAATTCCATTTGCCCTGCATTCCCAACATCATAAGGAGGATTTAAAAAAACTACATCTGGAGCATGATTGTCAATTATTTCCTGTTCGTGATTAAAGCAGTCGCCATTATAAATATTTGACTTACCATCTCCTCGAAACATCATGTTTGTACAGGCATATGAAAACATATCAGCTCTCCTTTCTACACCAACAAGTTGGGTAGACCTAATACTTTCCTTTTTAGTAATGTCGCCATTTGAAAGTTTCATCATGCTTTTCATTGCTGAAATCAAAAAACTTCCCGAACCACAACATGGGTCATAAACAACGGTACTACTTGTAATATTAGCCAAATCAGCAAAAAATTCAGTTACATGAGTAGGAGTTAATACCAATCCCTGTTTTTGAGAGCTTCCTGCATAACGAATAAACTCTGTATAAAACTTACCTAAAACATCAATTCCTGCATCTTCCATTTTTATCAATGGATGAACATTTTTAAATAAGTAATCGATAAAATCTTCTTTTACTATTTGAATTGTTTGTCTTTCTTCTTTCCCTCTTTTTATTCGTTCTTGTTTAAAAATGGGTTCATTTAAAATCTTATTAAATTCATTGACTATAGATTCTTTGTTTCGGACACTAAAGGAGTTTAATACCCTTGTAATAGCATCAAGTAACCCTTTGGCTAAATCAGAAGTAGTTGTATATGTAGAATAGCTATTCTTGAATGGTTCATCAAGTAATGACAGAAGGATACCACTAACAATTGTACATCTTCCATTTTCAGTTATTGAGTATGCGTGAAACTCCTCATTCAGATGAGCTGCTTTTTGTAGAATATCAATATTTTTTAAGCTTTCAGAGAAAGAGTCATCTTCAAAAAGCTTTAGGTAATTATTGATAGATAATAACTCGGTATGGTCTAAGTCTTCGGGTTTATTTTTCCCTTTTTCCCATTTAAAAGTTGAGATTTTTAATTCATTTGAATTTTCTCCTGTTGTAGCAATTGCAATTACATCAAAATCTTTGGAAAGAAAGTTCGCATAGTGGAGAACTCCATCAACTGCAAAATCTTTAGGATTATTTCGTTTCTCACTTTCATGTTTTGATAATGAAAATTTGCACTCAATAACTATTATATAGTTTATATTTTGTGAAGGAAATGAGATAATAAATTCAGGAAATCCATATTTCTGTTTTCCTGATTTAGAGGCGTTTTTTAATAGTTCATTAATCCTATGACTTCTTGACCTCTGTTCTTCCAACTTTATAACATCAAATAAAGGGTCAGCTTTAAAGTGTGTTCTTACTATATCTTCTGTTATTCTTTCGTTTGCCATAACCTAAAAGTTGAAATTACCTTGTTTAACATTCTTATTCTTAATGTACCTTGATTGTTCTTCTGCGACAGAAAAAACTTTATCAGAACACTCATATTTATGTACCTCATCAACGATTATATCAGCTACGTAAATAGTCTTTAGCTCTTCAATATCTTTTTGTATAAAATCAGCAAGCTTTTTTAAGTGTGTAAATGGAAATTTTTTGCGACCATTTTCGATTTTACTAACATCAGTCATTATGATGCCGATTTCTTGTCCAAAGTCGCTTTGGTTCATTTCCCTTTTTTCTCGTTCCTTTTTTAAGAACTTTCCAAATGTTGCCATATTTAAGTCTTGCCAATGTTTAACTTGCTGTCTTTTGGCAAATATATAAAAGATTTTTATCTAAATTGTCAAGCGTGGGGAAAAAATGGCTCTTTTGGTTTTTTGAGCGTTGGTCGTGTGTCGGAAAAAACCAAATGTGCCATTTGCGGGTCGGCTTTTTTACACTGACGCACAACGGTTTGGCGCTTGGCGCAGTGGCGGATTTCGGAGCACAAAACTGTCAATAC
>JBEBUB010000228.1:0-3145 GCA_040393445.1 Flavobacterium beibuense | reverse complement strand
TCCGGAAACTCCCATTGGTTTATAAAATCCACGATTGAACAAATGCCTCATCGTGATATACATTCTCTCTATAGCACCTGATGATTCCTGTGCTCTTGTTCTTTCTATATTTTTAAATTTTGTCATATTAATATTAATTTTTGAGAATTAAAGTAACTAAAATAGGAATGTTGTTTTCTATTCAATTTCAATAATTATGATCTCATTATTCTGATTTAGAATTTCTATTTCATAGGAGCTTTTATCTTTGAGATATTCTTTAATAGTAAGCATTTCACATACTTCCATCTCTTTTATATTCAAATGGTCAATACGTAATACTTTATCTCCGTATCGTATTTGTTCTTTCAACTTTTCGTCCCAAACAAACCCAATCATATATGTATTTTCTTCTACAGTAAATTCAAGTTTTGTAGGATTTTCGCTCTGTATTTCAGAAGTGTTCTCAAAGTAAAATTTTTTCTTTTTGAAATCTAAGATAATATCGCCATATTCTAGAAGTTTCAGACCTATTCTAGAATTATTATCATTCATAGTATAGGCAGATACATTTGCTAGCGTAGCTTTATTAATCTTTATTTTAGGTATAATAACTTGATACTGTTCTTGCTCTTCTGTATTTCCGAATAAACCTACCGAACCAGACCCTATATCCGAATTTTCTTGACTATATATTTCTTTTGACCTAAAAACAGAAAATGCCCTATTAGAAATATCATATATGCCATCCATTCCGGTATCAATTAGCACATCTTCTGATCCTTTTTCTCCGTTTTTTCCTTCTAAATCAATATTTATGTAGGGTGCTAATTGACTTCCAATTAATTGAAGTTTTATGCCTTTTGTTTTTGGATTTAGATTTTTGACCTTATCCGTAATATATAACTTTTTTTCTTTAAGGCTGATTTTGATAGCTGTATTTCCAAACAGATTACTTCCAATAAAACCATCAATATCATAACATTGCAACAACTGATGATTGTGAAAGTCACTAACCAAAGAAATATTATTTTCAAAAGATAATTTTCCGATGTTCAGGCTCGGAAGATTTACAATTTTCAATGTATCTTTATTATTGTTTGCATCAACAATAAGGGATTCATTTATGGTTTTAAGTTTAAGATCTTTTTGTAATCTTTCAGAAATAATATTGGGTGCTCCTGTATCCAATAAAAATCTATATGGTTTATTGTTAATTGAAACAGGAATAATAATTTTACCTTTAAATATTTCGAAATCAACAACTTCTAAATGATTTTTATGGTTGATTGTTCCTTCTTTAAATAAATCCTGTGCAGAAATTTTAAATGAAACTGATAAAATTAAAAGCAATATAATTCTTGTCATAATTAATTTTAGTTTAAAAACTCCAAAATACTATCCGTGATAAACTTAATTTGTTCATCATCCAATTCGGTATGCATTGGGAGAGATAATACTTCGTTTACTAGACGGTTTGTTACAGGGAAATCTTCTTCTTTATATCTCGAGTCCAAATACGCTTTTTGGCTATGTAACGGAATCGGATAATAAATAGCACAAGGAATTCCTTTGTCTAACAAATGTTGCATTAGAGCATTTCGGTCAGCTCCAACGATTCTCAACGTATATTGGTGAAAAACGTGGCTGTCATCATCTCCAGAAATAATTGGAGTAACGATGTTTTTGTGATTTGCTAAAGCGGAACTGTATTTTTTAGCTGCTTCACGACGAGCTGTGTTATACTGGTCTAATTTCGGAAGTTTAGCATTCAAAACCACTGCTTGAAGGCTGTCCAGTCTCGAATTTACTCCTACAACATCGTGATGATAGCGTACGTACATTCCGTGATTTACGATGCCTCGAAGTGTGTGAGCCAGTTCATCATCATTGGTAAAAATAGCTCCTCCATCTCCGTAGCAACCTAAATTCTTTGAAGGAAAAAATGACGTAGCTGCAACGTGTCCGATAGTTCCGACTTTTTGTTTTTGTCCGTTTGAAGATTTATAATTCGCTCCGATGGCTTGAGCATTATCTTCAATTACATATAAATTATGTTCTTTAGCAATTGCCATAATTTCGTCCATATTAGCTGCTTGTCCGAACAAGTGAACCGGAACAATCGCTTTGGTTTTCGGAGTAATCGCTTTTTTAATCGCTTCAATCGAAATGTTGAACGTATCCTCATCAACATCAACCAAAACAGGTGTAAGCCCTAAAAGAGCGATAACTTCAACCGTTGCAGCAAAAGTAAAATCAGCGGTAATCACTTCGTCGCCTTGTTTCAATCCCAATCCCATCATAGCGATTTGTAGGGCATCGGTTCCGTTAGCACACGGAATCACGTGTTTTGCTCCCAAATAATTTTCCAAGTTTTTTTGAAAAGCGTGAACTTGTGGTCCGTTGATGTAAGCCGTGTTATCTAAAACCTCGTTGAATCCTGTTTGAATTTGATCTTTTATGTATTGGTACTGACCAGCTAGGTCAACCATTTGAATTTTTTTCATTTTAATATATTTTAGTTCAAAAATATTGAAATTAAATGTTTTCTTGTTTTTCTAATTGTAAAGTTTCTTGGTCAAAAACTCCAAAAGTATAATAATGTATCCAGTCTCCCAGATTGATATAAGTCGAGTCTTCGTTCAGTTTAATGGTCATAGGTAAATGTCTGTGTCCGAAAACGAAATAATCGTAGTGTTTTTGCTCTAATTTTCGTTTGGCATATTGCACCAGCCATTCGTTTTCTTCGCCCAAAAACTTCACATCATCATCACCTGAAATCAGTTTGTTTTTTACGGATAAATATTGCCCTAATTTCACACCAATATCAGGATGTAACCATCTGAAAAGCCATTTTGAAAGCGGATGGGTAAATACTTTTTTCATCCGTTTGTAACCTTTGTCTTTAGGACCTAAACCATCTCCGTGCCCTATAAAAATAGATTTTCCGTTGATGATAAACACTTGGGGAGAATGGAAAACTGTAATGTTCAATTCTTTCTCGAAATAATCATTCATCCACAAATCGTGATTCCCGACAAAGAAATAAATCGGAATTCCGCTATCTCTGAGTTCGGCTAATTTCCCGAGAACTCTCACAAATCCTTTCGGAACCACCGTTTTGTATTCGAACCAAAAATCAAACAAATCTCCCAAAAGGAAAATA
>JBEBUB010000227.1:0-3183 GCA_040393445.1 Flavobacterium beibuense | reverse complement strand
GGTCGGTTTTTTAACCTTCAGGCTGGCTAACACAGCCGCTTGTTCCGCATCAATGGCGGAGATGCCGGTAACGGGTGCCTGACCATCGAAGGTGACTTTATGCGTCTGAATCCGGCGTAATATTGACAAGGCTCGTTCCGGTGAGCAGATGTCGGGCACCGGATTCTGGTACAGCCGTTCGCGCATGACACGCGCGAGTACCAACGCGATAAAACAGATATACGCATGCGCCCGGATACGATCGGGCAAGCGATGATAGACTGGTCCGATTTCGATATCTGACTTGAGCATCTTGAATCCGCGTTCGATATCGGCCAGGGATTTATAACGGGCGATGACTTCGCTCGCCTTCAGATCCTGCGTATTGGTGACCAGTAGTAGTTTGCCATCCATGGCACGGGCCAGCGCTAATGCCTTTTCGTCAATATCATAGGTGAACAGTTCACTTTTCAGATCCACCCGGATAATGCGCCGTAGCCGTTGCTCACATACTTCGTGGTAAAACCGGGCGCGAACGCCACCGTCCGATAACCCACGACCCCGGCTTCGTTGGCCTTCGTCCTGCGAGTCAAGTTTTCCTACCCACTGTGCCGCTTGGGCTTCCAATTGGGCGATGGTGGCATCACGTTGCGCGGTTTGCTCAGCGGCTCGGTGCCGGTCGTGCGCGACGACCAACCGCAGGTTGTTCCACTGTTCCTCACCCACGATCTCGGATTCGTCAGCGGTTTGCGCACGCTGATTAAATGGTGCCAGCAGATCGGCAAATTCGTTGTAACGGCGGCCTGGTACCGCCAGAATAAATTCCAGCGGTGCGCCCGATGGCAGCACGATTTTTTGCAACGTTTCCAGGTTATCTAACGACAGCAAGCCCCGGTCGGCAACGGCAATGACCCGTTTGATCGGGAAGCGTTCCAGTACCTTGAGTAAAGAAGATTTCAAGGTACCCACTTCGGCCGTATTGCCCGGGAAGACCTCGTGATAAAGGGGAATGCCTTCAGCGGTTTGCACCAGCCCCAGCATGAATTGACGGGTCAGGCCACCTTCCTTGGACTTACCAAACTGGCGGATCTCTTCGTCTGCTTCAGACAGGCCCTCGGCCCGTATAGTGGTCATATCGTAGAAGACAACGGAGAGATCTTCACTGACGAGTGGCCGTACGGCATCGGCCAAGATCTTGTCAATGACGTCCTGGTGTTCAAGCAGTGCGTCCATGGTGCGCAACAGTTGTTGGTGATTGACGGACTCCAGGCTCGTATCAGGCAGGCTGACGGTCTTGAGCCATCGTAAGGTGCCTAGCTTGGAATCTGCATCGCATAAACGATTGATGACCATTACACGCAACAACGCTTCCAGATCAATGCGATGACGCGTTCGTTGCTTCAAGACCTGACGCAAACGGTCCAGCCCCAGTTGCTTCCAGATTTGGGTAAGGACCCAGACATCGCCCAACGCACGGGATGATTCAAACTGCGGTGTGCCGCTACCCGCGGCAGACGCGCCGTCCACACCGAGAATACGAGACAATCCCTCATGCATGGATTTGATTGAGTCACCCAGTTGATCCAACCGCCCAAGCGTCGCCACCGTGCGCTGCTTGGGGCGCCCAGTGTCGTCGCGGTAGGCCTCGACCAGCTGTACATAGCGCCTGGGGCCCGATTTGGTGACTTTGATAAACATGCCACTACTATATCACTATTTTAATATTTAATACAATGTTTTTTTATTAAAACGTGCCATTACAAATAATTGCATTAAATTAATTAAAAACTCGCATGAATAAAGGCGTTCGTGTCAAAAGCACAGGATTAAAGTGTCGAACTCAGGAGTGCTTGCTGTGCGGCTTGTCTAACGCTTGCCAGGGTTGTGCACGATATATCACCGGCATCATTACAGCCAATTCAGCCAGCCTTTCTTTTTCCTGATATTTTCATTTTTTTTGCTTGACAGCTTGTTAAATACTCATTATCATTTTCTTTAATTTGTACGGACAAACAAACAAATAAACAAATACGAAAATCTAAGGAGATCGAAGATGTTATCCCCCCAAAAAGTTGGTGAAAATCGCTACCGTGCCCGTTACGGCCGTTACTTCGAAGAGTTCAATATGGGTGATATTTATGAGCATCGCCCAGGCCGAACCATTACCGATGCAGACAATATCCAGTTTTCATTAATGACCATGAATTACCATCCCATGCACTGCGACCAGGCGCATGCGGAAAAAAGCGAATTTGGCAAACTGCTGGTCAATAGCGGACTGACACTGGCTGTTGTGCTGGGCATGACCGTTAATGATGTAAGTGGCCAGGCTATTGCCAATCTGGGCTGGAAAGACATTACCTTGACCAACCCGGTCTTTGCAGGCGATACCTTGTATGCCGAGTCTGAAGTGCTGGACAAGCGTGAATCCAAATCACGGCCAACGCAAGGTATTGTGACCGTCAGGACCAAAGCCTTCAACCAAAGGGATGAGCAGATCATGGTGTTTGAGCGTACCTTCCTGGTGGCTAAAGAAGGTTATGGCGTTGGTGATAAATAAACAGCGTAAAAATAAACTGCGTAAAAAAATATAAAACACCAACATTAATTGCCGCTAAAAGCGATTAATTATTAAACATATAAATAATTTAAGGAGTGGTAGAGTGAGACATATTATTCGCAGACACATCATAAGTGCCTGCACATTGGGGATACTGGCTTTCTCATTTTGTGCACAGGCGGCTTATCCGGAAAAACCCATCAGAATCGTAGTGGGTTTTCCTCCGGGGCAGGCAACGGACATTATTGCGCGTCTGGCCGCCAAGAAACTGGAAGAAGGTCTTAATCAGCCGGTTATTGTTGAAAACAAACCGGGTGCAGCTGGCATTATTGGCACCATGGATGTGGTAAGGGCCAAGCCAGACGGTTATACCCTGCTGGTCGGTTCAAGCGGCACGCTTTCCATTAATCCCAGCCTGTATGGCGATTTGGCCTATGACCCCCTGAAAGACTTGAGCCCAATTGCCGAGCTTTCTGAAGTGCCGCTGTTTCTGGCGGTGAATGCCAACGTACCCGTGAATAACGCCAAAGAATTTTTTGAAATGGTGAAAGCCGATCCCCCAAAATACAACTATGGCTCTGCAGGCAGTGGTGTGACCAGCCAATTGGCCATGGAGCTTCTGAAGCATGAACTTGGCCTGGAAG
>JBEBUB010000226.1:0-3199 GCA_040393445.1 Flavobacterium beibuense | reverse complement strand
GCAAGCCCGATAAGTCCGTCAATATTTTGTGCTTCTTGTGAAGCTCCGAATTCGTTTTGAATTCTTGTGAAATATTGTAGTGCTTTATCTTTCTTCCCTAAAGCCAAAGCAGTTTGTCCTGCTTTCATCAAGAATCTAGGTGTAGTAAAATCGTTGTTTTTTGCACCAAATGCTTTTTCGTAGAAACCTAGCGCTTCTTCAAGTTGCTCGTTTTGAGCAAACGCATCTCCGATAGCTCCTGTAGCAAGAGGTCCTAAAAATTCGTCATCAGATTTGAATTTTTCTAATTGAGCAATAGCTTCTTTGTATTTGTGAAGGTTCAAATAAGCCATCCCAGCATAATAGTGAGATAAATTAGCAGCATCTGTACCTTTATAGTGCTCCATAATTTTTAAGAATCCAAGTTTTCCTTCAGCTCCGTTTAAAGCCAAATTGAAAAGTGAATCACTAGCAACACCGTTTACGGCTTGGTTGAAATGTTGTTGAGCTTGATACATCTCATTAACAGCTTCTTCTTGTTTTGGTTCAACCACAAAACGGTTGTATGAGAAAATTCCAGCTACAATTATAATTAAACCTCCAATAACATAGAAAAGGTATTTCTGATTTTTCAGAATCCATTCTTCGATTTTATTGGCTCCACTGTCAAGTGTATTAAATACTTCAGCGGTAGTACTATCTTGTTCAGACACGTTATCGATTGGGTCTAATACTTCTTTTTCTTCTTTAGGTTTAGGTGCTTTATAGCCTCTTTTGTTATACGTTGCCATATTAAATTTTCATTATTAGAGGTGCAAAAATATAACTTTTCTTTAAATAAAAAATAGCTTTTATCTCTTATTTTTGAAGTTGGTTTTTTATTGCTAACTTGCAGTGTTAAAATAGAAGAGAATGATAGCTACCAAAGATGTACGTTTTTCCTATCCGAATTTGGAATTTAATTTTCCGGATATCACCTGTAATCCATCTGAAACACTGTTGATTACAGGGAAATCAGGAACCGGAAAAACTACTTTTCTTCATATTTTATCTGGTATTTTAAAGCCACATTCCGGAAGTGTAAAAATAGGAGAAACTTTTGTTGAAAACCTTTCAGACAACAAGTTAGATAAATTTAGAGGAGAGAATATTGGGCTAGTTTTGCAACAATCTCACTTTATTGCTTCTCTTTCGATTCTAGAAAATCTGGTCTTGACCTCTTGGCTTTTTGATCATACCAAAAAAACAGAAAAAGCAAAAACACTCCTTAAAGAGTTAGGTCTTGAGAATCAGATGCACAAAAAGGCTTCACAGCTCAGTATCGGTCAACAACAACGAGCTTCTATTGCCAGAGCTTTGATTAATGAGCCTAAAGTGCTTTTAGCAGACGAACCTACTTCAAGTTTGGATGATGAAAATGCTCAAATCGTAGCTGATTTGCTATCAAAACTTTCCAAACAATATCAAGCTTCACTAATTATTGTTACACACGACCAACGGCTAAAAAATATTTTTCCGAATGTGGTGGAACTATAAGTGTTAGATTTTGATTTTACAACGATTACATAGTTTGAGCTCAGCATTGTCAATTGTTGCTACATTCTCTACAGCATCTGTCATTACACATTTTTTATCAGGGCAATGAGGTAAGCCCAAATTGTGTCCGAATTCGTGAATGGTTACTTTTTTTAATCTCGAAAAATGTACTTTTTGGTCTTTATGTTTGATTCTAAAAGTAGAAACTAAACAAGTTTCTCCAGGAACGTATGCCAAACCCATAATTCCCCAATCTTCGTATTTTGACGTAGGTTGTTTGGTTTTTCCATTTTCTTTTTTGGTAGTAGAAATGTCTTTTTCTGTAAGCCCGATGATATAATTTATAGTGTCAGACTTCTGTTGTTTTTGAAGTCGTATGATTTTATCAGCTCGATAACGAGGAGTTTTGATATTTATGAATGTGGTCTCATCATGATTTTTGTGAGGTAGAATAATCGTTTTTATCCCATAAAAGTCTTGAATAACTTTAGCTACGGTGTCGGCATTTTCTTTAGGGAAATCATCATAAGGTTGGATACCTACTGTCGTTTCCTGTTTTGAACAAGAAATAAAAATAAGGAAAATAAAAACAATTACTTTTTTCATGGTGAAGCCAAAACATTCGATTCAAAACTATGAAAAAAAGTTTATTTATCTGTTTTCTATTCTCTATTCTCTATTCTCTATTCTCTATGTTCTATTAAAATAATAAAATTCATACCTTTGTGGCTTAACCATACTTGCCAAAAATGAATTTCTTTAAAAAAATATTTTCATCAGAAAAAAAAGAAACGCTAGACAAAGGTTTAGAGCAAACCAAAACCAGCTTTTTTACGAAACTTTCTAAGGCTGTTGCCGGAAAGTCGAAAGTCGATGAAGAGGTTCTGGATAATCTCGAAGAAGTGTTAGTTTCGAGTGATGTGGGAGTAAATACGACTCTAAAAATCATAGAGCGTATTGAAGAACGTGTAGCTAGAGATAAATATTTAGGAACTAGCGAACTCAACACTATCCTACGTGAAGAAATCGCTGGTTTGCTGTCTGAAACCAATTCCGGAACAGCTACTGAATTTGAAGTTCCTGCTGATAAAAAACCGTATGTAATTATGGTGGTAGGAGTAAACGGAGTAGGAAAAACCACTACTATCGGAAAGTTGGCATACCAATTCAAGAAAAAAGGATACAAAGTGGTTTTAGGAGCAGCTGATACGTTTAGAGCAGCAGCTATTGACCAACTACAAATATGGGCAGACCGAGTTGGAGTGCCTATCGTGAAGCAACAAATGGGTAGTGATCCGGCTTCGGTAGCTTTTGATACACTACAGTCTGCTGTGGCTCAAGATGCAGATGTAGTGATTATCGACACAGCAGGTCGTTTGCACAACAAAGTAAACCTGATGAATGAGCTTACGAAAGTTAAACGTGTAATGCAAAAAGTGGTTGAGGATACGCCTAATGACGTACTTCTGGTATTAGACGGCTCAACCGGACAAAATGCTTTCGAGCAAGCCAAACAATTTACGGCTGCTACAGAAGTGACCGCTCTTGCTGTTACTAAACTTGACGGTACAGCCAAAGGTGGTGTAGTTATCGGGATTTCAGATCAATTCCAGATTCCGGTGAAATACATCGGAGTAGGAGAGGGAATCGAAGATCTTCAGGTCTTTAATAAATTCGAATTTGT
>JBEBUB010000225.1:0-3205 GCA_040393445.1 Flavobacterium beibuense | reverse complement strand
TTAACAAAACTCGTCGTAAGCATCTTTTAGGTTTTCTGCAATAAGTTCTGCAGGGCGACCCTCGATGTGGTGACGCTCTAGCATGTGTACTAGTTCACCATTTTTAAATAATGCCATACTTGGAGATGATGGAGGAAAAGGAAACATTTGTTCTCTTGCTGCATCAACAGCTTCTCTTTCCATTCCTGCAAAAACCGTTACCAAATGGTCTGGTTTTTTTGCATTGTCCAAGCTCATTTTAGCTCCCGGACGAGCATTTCGAGCAGCACATCCACAAACAGAATTTACTACAACAAGTGTCGTTCCTTCTTTTGCTAGAGCATTTTTTACATCTTGTGCCGTATAAAGTTCTTCAAAGCCTGCAGCTACAAGCTCCAATCTCATTGGTTTTACTAATTCTTCAGGATACATAATTTTTATGTTTTTTATTATTCCTACAAAGATACAAAATTTTTGTAGCCAAAGCTTCTTATAAAAGTTTTAAAATATCTGAAATCTTCTCAGTTGAGGTGAAATTTGGATGCTTGATTTCGAAGTCAATTCGCTCATGTGCCCATGTGGTTCTAAACGGAATATGAGTAGCATGTCCGCCTATGTTTAGCACAGGAAGGATGTCAGATTTTAACGAATTCCCAACCATATAAAACTCTTCGGGTTGAATCTCTAATCTTTTTAAAAGCTTTCTGTAATCTTCGTCTGCTTTTTCAGACAATACTTCTATATGATGGAAAAAAGGCCCTAAACCTGAATTGTGCAGTTTTCTGTGTTGGTCAAGCAAATCTCCTTTGGTTACAACAATCAGTTTGTAGTTGGAGTGAAGTTGTTTTAAAGTGTCTTCAATCCCGTCAATTAAAACAATAGGTTTCGAAAGCAATTCTTTTCCGTATTGAAGAATCTTTTCGATGATTTCTATAGGTAGATTTTTTCCTGAAATTTCAATAGCCGTTTCAATAAGTGAGAGGATATAAGCTTTTATTCCGTAGCCGTATAATGGAAGATTACCAATTTGAATACGGAAGACCTCTTGCGAAATGCTTTGATGAGAAAGAAAATCTTCCATCAACACACAAAACTTCTTTTCGATTTCTTCGAAATATGGCTCGTTTTCCCAAAGGGTATCATCTGCATCAAAAGCGATGACTTTTATGTTTTTTAAATTCAAGGTGTATAAATTATTGTTTAATTACTTTAGTTTCAAAGGTTTTTTGGTCAGTTGAAATTTTCAACAGATATATACCTTTATTAAGAGTTGTCATATCTACTTCAGAAGTGTGTTCATGTTTTTTGATAAACCGACCTGTTATATCATAAATTTTAATATCATTTACTCCATAGTCAGATTGGATATAGAGTCTGTCTTTTGTCGGGTTCGGATAGATTGAAATTGTTGAGGAATCTATATTTGGAGTAGAAAAATGCTGTACGTCCAAAAGAGCTTGATAGGCATTTACTCTACCTGCTCCATGATATGGGTCAAACCCGGGAGTGTCTTCCCAACTTCTGCCAACTTGGTCTTGTGCTGTAGTTCTTAATATAGTTCGTATTTCTTCTACCGTGAGGTTGGGTTCAATAGAAAGCATAAGTGTAACTATACCTGCCACTAATGGAGTAGCTTGAGAGGTTCCGCCCCAATACCCATCATAATCTGTATTTGACCAATGTGAAAGTCCGTAGATAAAATTCCCAGGAGCCACTACATCAATGTGATTTCCGTAATTACTTCCACTGGAAGGATCCCAAAAGAAAGGAGAGCTTCGCTTATCATCAGGGTCTGTAGAACCAACAGCGATAACTTGAGGGAAAGCAGCTGGATAATAAGGAACATTACTATTAAAGTTCATCATGCAAGCCAAAAAAGGAATATTAGCATTATAGGCTGCTATTGCTGCCTCGTGAAAGGCAGCCGAATACCCAGAACCTCCGATAGACATACTAATTACATCAACACTTCTGCTGATAGAATAATAAACAGATGAAATCATGTTAGAATAAGAACCACTACCTTCTGAATCAAGAACTTTAAGAGGTAATAATTTACAATTCCAATCTACTCCAGCATAACCGATTCCGTTATTACTATTGGCAACAGTTATTCCGGTTACGTTGGTTCCGTGTCCGTTATCGTCAGAAGGATTGTTGTCATTATTTGTAAAATCCCAACCGTAGAAATCATCTATAAGTCCATTTCCATCATCATCAATACCATTTATTACATCATTTTGATTTAACAAAATTCTGCCTGTGAATTCCGGATGTTCCATTCGAATTCCCGTATCTATTATTGCTATAGAAATAGTAGGACTTCCGGTCGTGATTTCCCATGCTTCTCTCATCTTCACATCAGCTGCTGGAATACTAGGGTTTAAATTAAATGTACCATTATTAAACAATCCCCATTGTCTGAAAAAATAGGGGTCGTTTGGAGTAACTGCTAAAGGAGCCAACGAAGTTTGAGAGATGTTCTCATTTGATATTTTTACACCTCCGGTTTTAACTATAAAATCAGGCTCCACATATTCAAAAAGGTTTGTGTTTTTTAAATGAGTAATTACTTTTTGAATATCTACTTCACTAGAGAAAATGAATATTAAAGGTCTGCCGTTAAGGTTTTTTGAAGAAGAAAAATCTAAAGGTTTTATTTCTGAAATAGTATTTTCTTCGAAGAAACTATTCAAACCAGATATATCCTTAAGATTTTCTATTTCTCTATCTGTATTTTTAAGTTTAGCAATAATTCTGTCTTTCATATATTCTTGCGAATAAAGCCCGAAAGACAGTAAACATAAAACAGTGATAATTAATGATTTCATACGTTATAAAGTTTTGGCGGATAAAAATATTGATTAAGATTCAGAAATCCTAAAAAAATAAAATCCTCTTTTTTGAAGAGGATTTATATTATTAACTTATCAAAGCTCCATTCTCAACACCATCTCTGTCCGGATTCAAGAAAACGAGTTTTCCGTCTTTGTCGTTGGTCATCAAAATCATTCCTTGACTCTCTACACCACGAAGTTTTCTCGGAGCAAGATTTGCTAAAATCGTAACTCTCTTTCCGATGACTTCTTCGGGAGTGAAGTGCTCAGCAATTCCTGAAACCACAGTTCTCACATCAATTCCGGTATCTACTTTAAGAACCAATAATTTATCGGCTTTTGGCATTTTCTCGGCTTCGAGAATGGTTCCTACTCTCAAATCCATTTTC
>JBEBUB010000224.1:0-3239 GCA_040393445.1 Flavobacterium beibuense | reverse complement strand
CTCGGCGTAGTCTACAGAAATGTGCAAGAGTGGTACGCCCCATTTGTCTGTTTTATCCACATCGAGCCATACCCGGTTATCTTCTTTCGGAATGGTCTCTGCCATCATGTGGGAATGTACACGCCAATTGCTCCATTTTGAATCGTCAAGTAATGCGGTCTTTAGCGTATCACCCATACCTTTTGTATCCCTAATCTGGGATCGACTGGCACCGAACGCTGCCGCCCATCCGCGCAAAAAGTCGGTTTCCTGACGATCTACGTTCCGAAAGTTCGGAATATACCCCCCGCCTGCAGGATTTCGGCCATCGGTACGGTATTCCAGTAAGCCATCATATTCCGCATTGATACGAGCTGTATAATTATGGAAGGCAACATACTTTCCTAACAAGCCGTTGTCATTTCCTAAGCCTTCCGGAAAACGACTGGATTTAGAATTCAGCAGGATGAGGTTTGTATTCAATGCCGAAGCATTAACAAAAATCACGTCGGCAAAGAAATCCAATTCTTCCAACGATTCCGTATCAATCACTTTTACCCCGATAGCCTTTCCAGATTCCTGGTCATATAATATTGAATGCACCACGGAATGTGGACGTAACGTCAGGTTTCCTGTTTTTTGTGCCCAAGGTATAGTAGACGCATTGCTGCTGAAATAGCCTCCAAAGGGGCATCCACGCTGGCATAATACCCGATGCTGGCATTTTACGCGTCCCTGCTGCAGATGGATGGGTTGCGGAGCCGAAAGATGTGCGCAACGTGCACTAATCACATGCCTACCTTTAAAATGTTGATTGACCGACTTGCGGAAATAATCTTCTACCGCATTGAGCGGATATGCCGGCAAGAAGTCACCATC
Organism: Flavobacterium beibuense; assembly: GCA_040393445.1. Classification (GTDB taxonomy): domain Bacteria; phylum Bacteroidota; class Bacteroidia; order Flavobacteriales; family Flavobacteriaceae; genus Flavobacterium; species Flavobacterium beibuense_B. Next base: position 2,381 of record JBEBUB010000224.1, on the reverse strand, counting down.
TGGAAGCGTATACAATCCATCTTTATTTCCCGCTATTCCGACAAAACGTTCAACATAGCTGTACCACGGATCAATATCTTGATATCGGATCGGCCAATCTACAGCAAAACCATCACGTGCCGGTCCTTCGAAATCATATGCGCTCCAGCGCTGCGTTTGTCGGGCCCAGGTTAGCGATTTCCCCCCTACCTGATATCCCCGAATCCAATCAAAATCCTTTTCGGCGATATAGGGGTGTTCCTCATCTTTTACAAAGAAATGCTGTGTGTCCTCCCTATAGGCATAACACCTGTTGGCAATGGGGTTTGCCTGTTTATCCGCATAGGTCATTTCATTCCTGTGTTCGAGTTCATACGGATAGAGGTTGGTTGTCGGGTAATCTTTGATGTGTACCACGTCTCGACCCCGTTCGAGTACCAACGTTTTTAATCCTCGTTCGGTAAATTCCTTCGCTGCCCATCCGCCACTTGCTCCGGAGCCAATGACGATGGCATCGAAAATACGTTTCTTTACACTATCTATATTTAAGTTTGCCATGCTGTAAGTCTTCCTTATATTTTCACGTAACCATTATATCGTCCTGGAATGAGTTCATATTTCTTCAAATCCGTCATCACGTACTTCGAATTCATATACCCTTGTATCGTTCGACGCTTGGTTATTGCATAAAACCGCTTTATTTGTTCATCAACTATGTCCTCCATGGACCCCAGAAAAACAATACGTTGATCAGCTGTTAGTTTCATAAAATCTTGCCCCATTTTCACACGTGAACAAGCAGAAAATGAAGCCAATCCTGCTGTGAAATCAGCTTGATCTTCCGGTTTATGGCAATCATCGACCATTTTCAAAACAAAAAGGTGCAATAGTAATGCTTTTCCTCCGGGTGTATCAGACAAAGGAATAATAGCCTCCACAAGCTCGGCTAGCAGATTCTCCTGTTCCTCATCGATTACTAGATGAGTCAATTCTATCGTCTCCTTGCCCGATTGTCGATAACAAGCAGGGAGCAAAAGCGTTCCTCCGGCTATATACAATAATCGGCGAAGAGCGGTCCTCCTATTGATTATATCTACGTTCATATAATTATGGTTTTGACAGAATCTGTTCATTTTCTAACAATACCTTTTGGAGTGTCGTATAGGAAACCTCTTGTACACAAATCCCTTCATCGTTAGCCAATGATGCTGCTAAAGCCGCACTTTGCCCCAGTATCATGAACACGGGTTCCATACGAATACTTCCAAAAGCGATATGTGAACTGGATACACAAATTGGCACAAGCAGATTAACACATTCTTTTTTCTTGGGTACCAGAGAGCCATACGATATTTTATAAGGGCCTTTTTTTGGTTTCACACCGATATCGCCCTCATTCTGGACATAACCGTCGGCCTTTACATACCGTTGTACATTATGCGAATCAAGGGCATAAGATCCCATACCAACAGGATCTAAAATCTCGCCTTCGCTGAATGTGTCGTACTCTGTCATAACATACTGTCCAACCATCCGACGGGCTTCTCTAATATAAAGCTGATATGGCCAATAGCCATTATCCACAAATTCATCTTTTGCCAAGCCCCATTGTTTCATCTCATTCCGCACATCGGACGGCACTTTCTCATCGTTAGCCATAAAATAGAGTAGTCCTTTCTGGTATTTTTCATGTTCCTTTACGATTTCTTTTCGGCGTTCATAACTAGCTTCGGGATAATCGTAATTCATTCCGATAAAATCGGTGCTGAATGGGCCATGGTTCCGGATTATAATGATCGGGTTTCGGAAAAGGCACACGATTATCCGGATGGTTACTGAGACACATCCGGAAACAATACGCCTGTAAACGGTCGTCGCCCTCTCCATACACACCCGGATCCTCCGCTGACACCCCATATAGGAGTCCGCTCGTGCTATCACCCGGTATTATATACGGACTAATGTCGCTCTTAAACCAGTGGTCGTGGTGTAATACGCCAGTTTGTATGCCATTCCATTTCTCCCCATATACACTATTTGCCTCGCGCCCTACGTGGTAACTCACATCTGCAGCTGCCATTAAATCCCCCTCGTAAGTCGCGTCGATAAACATCTTTCCTTTAAATGTTTTTCCACTGAGCGTCGTCATAGAGACGATACGGCCGTCCTCCTTCACCACGCCGTTCTCTCTGTCCAACCACTCATCACGCCAGACCTCCAGTCCGTATTCCTTTACGTAATCCTCGAATACCTGCTCGGCTACGTGCGGTTCGAATATCCACATGGTGCGCGCATCGCCATCTATAGCAGGCGTACCCTGGCCGGTATTACCATATTCGGATTGCTGCTGCCAGCGCCACGCCGTACTATCTTGATAGTGCAGATATACTCTATGGTAAAAA
>JBEBUB010000223.1:0-3251 GCA_040393445.1 Flavobacterium beibuense | reverse complement strand
GAAGGATCACCGGTTAGCGGCGGGAGCGGTTATCTCGACAGCTTACCGGGATTGGGAACCTATGTATGGGAGCATGTCGGGAACACCTACATTACATCCGGGCAGCACCACGTGGATATCGCCATCGGTGGGGGAATTTTTGACGCCGTCGCGTTCTCGGCCGATCCGACGTTCAATCCCACCGACAATCTGCTGCCGGAACCCGTGCTTCATCCCGTCGTACGGGCTCCGCGCACGTATCGGAGCGACACGCATCTCGGCAGTTCGGGAGTGGTTCTTGCTACGGCGGCTCCATATGGCGAAGCGCTGAACGACCACGTTCCGGCCACCAATGAAGTGCTTACGACGCTCAATCTCTGGGGAGCTGCGGATCAATATCTGAATGGGACATTTTCCCTCCGCGCCCTTTCGAATTTGAATAACCTATCGGTTTCCATCAGTTCGCTAACAAAGAGCGGAACGCCCGCCGCTACCATCCCGACTTCGGAGATTGATCTCCGGGTGGTTCATCTCCGACGGCGAAATCTGACGCTGTTTCAGGAGACCTATAATCAAAGTATCGGAGACACCCTTCTCCCGGATCTCCTCCTGCGCGATGACCGTGGCCAGACCGTGCCGCCCACCGGCGCTCAGGGTGGCTATGGTGGGGCGACCTGCTACACCTCGATAGCCGCCCACCAAAGCCGACAGATCTGGCTGACCGTCCATGTTCCCGCCGGTTCGCCAGCAGGGACCTATACCGGTACGCTCACACTTTCCGGGCCGGTCTCGCAGACGCTACCGGTCTCGCTGGAGGTTAAGAACGTCGGGCTACAAGAGCCTACAGGATATTATTCCATATACTACCCGGCTCAAACCATCATCACTTCCAGCAGCAGCTATGTAAGCCCCAGCCGCTATCTGGCCGAGCTGGAAGATCAGAAGCGCCATGGAGTCAACGCGGCCACGATTTACGGCGTCACGACCACTCAGGATCTGAAAGACGGACTGGATTTTCTCGTGAATGCGGACCTGACCGACCGTGCGCCCATCGTCATGATAAAACCGCCCTATCAGGCCGGAAGTTCAGGCGTCACCAGTGCTCAGAATCAGGTCAATGAAGCGCTGAGCCGGGGCTTCCCGGATCTCTATTACACCGGCATCGACGAGCCGCATGGAACGGCGGAGATTAACGCGATGCTGGCGCAATGTCAGTGGACCCTGACGAACGGATTTCACACCTTCTCGGCGATCAATGCCGCCGCGACGCAGGATGCGCTGAAGGATGTTCTGGATGTACCGGTCTATTCATTGACCGTCTTCCACGGTCCGGACAATGCAGCGGTTGCCTATGCAAAAGGCAAAAATTTCAAGCCGATATCCTACTGGCAGTCGAGCGTCTCCTATCCGCTCTATTTCCGGGGAGCCGTGGGGCTCTATAGTACGCGATGCGGCTATGTCGGTTCCACCGCCTGGAGCTATCAGGATTATCCGCAGAATGCCTATACCACGAACTTTCAGGCGGCAGTTGCCTACCCTGATGCCAATGGAGATCCGATCCCCACGCTCGCATGGGAGGCCTTCCGTGCGGGGATCGACGATGTCCGCTATCTCGAAGCATTGCAGCGTGCTCTGGATGCGGCACAAGCGGTCAACCCGAAGTCCCCGGCGCTGACGGATGCCATCGACAACGGACTCTCCGTGATCGCCAATCATTACACCAATATCAGCGGCGCACACTGGAGGTACATGCGCGATCTGACGCCCACGCGACTGGACACGAGCCGGGAGGCATTTGCCGAAGCCACGGTGCAGATCAGGACGGCATTGGGTCTCTGACGGGGCTATTCCGTCCCGACGCCATAAAGCACCTCCACCCGGCGGTCGATCTCGGCCTCCAGCGCTGCGGTTCCCTCGGCTCCCCGGCGGGTTACCTCCCGGGCGAGCGCGGCGATCTCTTCCTCCTCGGCCGGGGTGCCGCGTGCGATCGGAAGCATCCGGATGATGTCGGGACGGATCTCTGCGAAGATCTTCCCCTGCTGGGGGTTGAGCGTGCGATAAAGCGACGCGAGGAGACGCGAATTCATCAGCGCCAGCAGGTAGTGCAGTGACAGGGCGGTGGTGTGAATCAGAAAGAGCGAGTTCTGCGCATAGAGCCCGGAGTCATCATAGGCGCATCGGAGGGTGTCACAGGTTTGCCGGAGCAGCAGCTTGGGGCCGAGCATGAGCGCTTCGTCGGAGGGATACATCAGCCAGGGTCCGTAGCGGATATATCGGGTATGACGAAAGGTGACCTGATAACGATCTACTTCATGCCCGACGACCAGCGGCTTCCACTCCGGCCCGTGCTGCGCATCGGCGTGAAACGGGCGCTGCGTCACGACCTCCCGGGTCTGCTTCGGGATGCCGCGCCCGACCTGATACGGCTTGATCCCCCAACGGATCGTGCAAAGGTCGCCAAAGGCCGGGTGCGCTGCGCGTAGTCGCATCACCTGCTCTGCCTCCGAGGTGGAAATCCCGGGGCGAATCCGCGCATGGGGATCGCCTAGCCAGAGCGCGTGCCGCTCGTTGACAGGGGCAAGGGTGAGGGCGGGGGCCGCCGCGTGTCGCACGACCATCAGCAGCGACTCCACCACCGCGCCGGAGAATACGCCATCGCCGTACTCCACCAGCTCCGCGATCTCCCGCTCCAGCAGCCAGCGTCGGAAACGCTCTGCCGATCCAGTCTGGAGCCACGCTCCGGGCAGCAGTGCTGCGAGGGTTCCCCCGGGGCGGAGCAGCTCCAGCGCACGACAGACAAAGGCCAGCGCACGATCCGGGGCGAGCGCGGGAAGCTGCGGGTAGCGCTGCTTGAGCGCCTCGCGGCGGGTGCGCTCCGGCTCCACGCCCCATGGGGGATTGCCGATGATCGCCTCAAACTTCCGCCGCGCCCAGCCGCCCGACTCCAGAAAATCCGCGCATCGGAGCCGTCCCTCCACGCCGGTCTCCCGCCGCAAACGCCAACGCGCAATAGCGAGCGCCGCCTTGTCGGGATCGACGCCATGCACCCGCTCTGCCGCTGCACGCTTCAGCTCCGCCGGATCGTGTGCTTCGCCCCACGCCTCCGCCAGCTGGCAACGCCGTCGGGCCACTTCGCGCACCCATGCGATGAGCAGGCCCCCGGCTCCGACGGCCATTTCCAGAACGTTCGCCGATGCGAGCGCGGCATCCTGCTCCCGTGCGTTATCGTAAGGCGCTGTGAGGTGATCGACTGCTTTACGAGACAGCTCTGC
>JBEBUB010000222.1:0-3282 GCA_040393445.1 Flavobacterium beibuense | reverse complement strand
GTTGAGTATGACCCGGCAAATCCAAACGGAATCACTCTAGGTGAAGAAGAACACAAATTGGGTATTCGTGCAAGTTCAACTCGTCAGGTATTCTTCAACGATACTTTAGTACCTGTTGAAAATATGTTAGCGGGTCGTGGTGAAGGATTCAAAATTGCGATGAATGCTCTTAATGTGGGTCGTATCAAATTGGCTGCTGCTTGTTTAGATTCTCAAAGACGTATCATCACTGAAGCTGTAAAATATGCTAATGAGAGAATTCAGTTTAAAACGCCAATTTCAAACTTTGGTGCTATTCGAGCTAAAATCGCTGAAATGGCAACTTCTTGCTACGTAGGTGAATCAGCAGGTTATCGTGCTGCAGGAGATATCGAAGAAAGAGTAAACTCACGATTGGCTGAAGGAAAATCTCACCAAGAGGCAGAACTTAAAGGTGTAGAAGAATATGCTATCGAATGTTCTATCCTTAAAGTGGCTGTTTCTGAAGATGCTCAAGCTTGTGCTGACGAAGGTATCCAAATCTTTGGTGGTATGGGATTCTCTGAAGAAACTCCAATGGAATCAGCTTGGAGAGATGCTCGTATCACTCGTATTTATGAGGGTACAAACGAGATTAACCGTTTACTTTCTGTAGGAATGTTAATCAAAAAAGCAATGAAAGGTCACGTTGACTTACTTGGCCCTGCTATGGCAGTTGGTGAAGAGCTAATGAGCATCCCTTCATTCGACACTCCTGATTATTCAGAATTATTTGCTGAAGAAAAAGAACTTATCGGTAAATTGAAAAAAGCAGTGTTGATGGTAGCCGGTTCAGCTGTACAAAAATATGGTACTGAACTAGAGCAACACCAACAATTATTGGCTTGTGCTGCTGATATGCTAATCGAAATCTATATGGCTGAATCTGCTATTTTACGTACAGAGAAAATGGCTAAAGCTCAAGGTGAAGAAGCTGTAAAAGAACAAATCGCAATGAGTAAATTATACTTATACAACGCTGTAGATATCGTTTACAAAAAAGGAAAAGAAGGCATCGTTTCTTTCGCAAGCGGCGATGAGCAAAGCATGATGCTTATGGGTCTTCGTAGATTTACGAAATACGTAAACATGCCAAACGTAATTGCACTTCGTGAAACAATCGCTTCTAAAGTGATTGCTGAAAACAAATATCCTTTCTAAAATTGGTTGGTTTATTTAAAGTTGAGAGGAGAAAGACGGGAGCCGAAAGGCTTCCGTTTTTTTAACAAAATAAATTTTTAACAAAACTTTGATGGTATCTTTTTATTTTGTACTATTGCTCTACCAAACTCAATAACAAAATCTATGAACGTTTATTAAAAGCGTAGTAGAGACTAAAACAGATAAAGAACTTATGCAATATCTTTCTCCTAACTACAAAGTTAGTCTTTAGTTTTATTCTCAAATTCCTTCAAACACTACGGAAAAATCAAATAGTTATACATAAATTTCCTTTCTACATTTTGGTTGGTTTATAAAGTTGAGAGGACTTTACGGGAGCCGAAAGGCTTCCGTTTTTTTTATAAATCAAAAAGTGATTTATTATGAATATTTAAGTGACCTATTGTATATTTACATGCGATTTATACCTAGAAATAAAGCTTATGAGAAATAAAATATTTGACTTTATCAACCTACACAATGGCGAACAGCAAAGAGAAAAGGTACTAGAAGACATAAAAACAAACATTTCCTTTAAAGGTTCTAATCTTTGGATTTTGGCTTGTGCCATCGTGATAGCCTCTATTGGGCTGAATGTAAACTCTACGGCCGTAATCATTGGTGCCATGCTTATTTCTCCGCTTATGGGGCCTATCGTAGGCACCGGATTTGCTTTGGCTATCTATGACTTTGAGTTACTCAAAAAATCAGTGAGAAACCTTCTGATTGCTACTATTGTAAGTTTATTGGTCGCTGCCATTTATTTTTTCGTAAGTCCGTTTAAGGAGGTGCAATCAGAATTATTAGCCCGCACCTCTCCCACTATCTATGATGTATTGATAGCCTTTTTTGGTGGTTTGGTGGGTGTGATTGCCCTAACCAGAGTCGAAAAAGGTAACCCGATTCCTGGAGTAGCTATTGCTACAGCTTTGATGCCTCCGCTCTGTACGGCCGGTTATGGTTTAGCTATTGGTAATTTAGCTTATTTCTTCGGGGCCTTTTATCTATATAGCATTAACTGCTTTTTCATTTGTATTGCTACGTTTTTGATTATTAAATACCTTAAATACCAACCTGTAAGAAACCTAAATGAAAAGTCAGAAAAACAAATTCGTTACGGTATTTCTGCGCTTATCTTGTTGATGATTGTGCCTAGCTTTTATCTGGCTTATACGCTATTCCAAGAAAAGACATTCAACCAAAAAGTAGAAAAATTCATTACCAATGAGTTTTCAAGCTTGGGTTATACGCTGATTTATAAAGACATCAAATACAACACTTCGCCTAAAAAAGTCGAATTGGCATTCTTAACCAAGCAATTTACTCCGGAAGAACTAGAAGTACTAAAACTGAAGTTAGGGCAATATGAAATCACAAATACTGAGCTTAAAATCAGACAAGAAACTCAAGATCTGAAACACGAAATACTCAACGAATTGGGCCAGCAAAACAAGGTAGTATCTGAGAAAGATATCTTAATCAACAACCTCCAAAAAGAGCTTAACCAATATAAACTCGATAATACAGAGGTTCTTAAAGAAATGGCTATACTCTTTCCGGAACTTAAAGATGTGTCAATCGGGAAGCACATCACTAATGTGAATAAAGAAAGTGAGAAAACCACTCTTGTGGTGCTCTACCACACCGATAAGCCAAGTGTAGATATAGACAAAATTCAAAAATGGTTAAACCAAAAACTAAAAACCAAAGATATCAAAATCGTAAAACAATAGATTTTGAGGGCTCTTATATTTATCTTAGATATAGCAAACCATTGCTTTTCTGTCAGTACAGAACACTCTGCTTTTAAATCTACTGCTTAAAGCCTATCTACTCTACTGCTTTGTTGAGCAATAAAATCAGAAAGTATGGAACGTAAGTACAACATCATTATTGGCTTACTTGCCATACTGGGATTAGTGAGTTTAGCAGGCTTTTTAAAAACCTATTTTGGTTTCTTTCCTTCGTTCGAAGGAGTCCCCACTCCAAAGGGATTCTCTATAATCATATCAAAGCCTACGTAATGTACACTATACGGCTTTTGATTACCTACTAAGTTATTCATATAACCCAAACTCCAAGTGATACTCTTGATTAAAAACC
>JBEBUB010000221.1:0-3285 GCA_040393445.1 Flavobacterium beibuense | reverse complement strand
AAGGGTTTAGCTTAAAACTATTACTTACATAAGCATTGTTTGCTGCAGGATTGGTCGAATCTACAGGGTCTGTTGTTGAGTTTAAAGCTCCTCCTATTCCATCTGCAATCACATCTGCAGTAAATCCGGTAACAGCAATAGGTGAATAACTACTTTGTGCTACAAAACTACCACCTGCCCAATCAGAATCACAGCTTAAACCAACGGTTTTTACTCTCCAATAATAAGTAGTATTAGCAATAAGTCCTGTAAGCGTATATGAAGTTCCTACAAGTCCTGAATCAGAATCAGATAAAATATTGAAATCTGAGGATGTACTTATATTAACCGTATAAGTCACTCCTGTATTATCTGCATATAAACCTGGTGTCCAATTTAAAACGGCATCACTTGTTCTCACATTACTTGCACCGACTATTATAGGAGTACTAGGACAAGTTGTTGTGTTTTGTGTTGCTGAAAAAATAGAATACGCTGCTAAACAATCATTATCAGGATGATTATTGTAAGCAAAAACGTGATAATAGTAGGTAGTGTTTGAAGAAACTGTTGAATCACTAAACGAGGTATCTGTAGTATTAGCTACAACAACACCACCTCCCACTTCATTTCCTACTCCATAAACAAATCCGTCTGTTGGGAGGGTAGAAAGTATAATATCAGTACTACGAATCACCAAAAAACCTGAAACATCTCCATTTGATGTAAAGGTTCCTGTTACTGTTGTGCTTGTTGAGGTTAAATTCAGAGATGTAACATCGTCTGGTGTTGTACACATCGGAGGAGGAGTACCTTGAGTCATTTCAATGTCATCAAAGTAAATTACCCAGTCTCCATTTGTTCTTGTGATTTCAAAACGGATGTACATCGGTCCTGCTGCAGGAAGAAAATTCACAGTTTTTGGAGTACAAGATTGGCTAGGTGTATGTGCTTCCCCGACTCCTCCCGGAGCTTGGGTTCCTACGGTTTGAACAGTTGTCCATGGACCGTCAAGACTCGCAGCGTACTGTACTCTAAAATAACCAAAATTAGCAGCAGTAGCATCACTTGTCGTTGTGCCAGCATAGTCCAAAATTTTGTATTGATAGTTTAGAGTAATAGGCCCTCCATTGGAAGTCCCCACAGCAGGAGATGTAAGTGTACCATTAGGGATAGAACTATATACATTTAACCTAATAGCACCTGCAGCGGTACAATAATTTTGGTCCCACCAATGAGCAAGAAAATCACCAGAGTTATATCCTCCAGTCTTTGTCCATCCTCCAGCATTAGAGGGGAAGCTCTCAGAATAATTAATTTGAGCAACGCTTTGTTGACCCATAAGCAGCATCATACAAAACGTAAGTAATCCCAACCAACGTTTTGCCTTTCCCGTTCTTGTGTCAGAACGATCAATAGTAAAATTTCTCATAATAAATATAAATTAGATAGTTAATTAAATGCTAAAGTATAAAAAATATATATACAAAAAATTTTTACTATCAAAATTATAACTGTATGAGAGTAAGATTTTTAAATTTAAATTATGGTTTTTTAAATGAAGTAAGTCAAATGCAAAAAAAAACACAAAATCAATATTTGATTTTGTGTTTTTTTTGGTAAAAAAATAATAATCTATAGATTATTTAGTTTATTTACTAATTCAGTTGCTTTTTGCTCTAATTCAACATTAATCTGTTTGAAGTAAGCTTTTTTATTCTCTACACCTTTAGCATTTACTTTTGTGATTAATGAATCAAAAGTATCGATAGCTTCAGTTACCAACGCTTCTGAAGCTTCAGAAGGTTTACCTGCTTTTACCATTTCAGAGATATAAATTGCTTCAATAATATCTCCTAGAACATAGTTAATGTCTTTTTTTAAGTTTCTTACACTTGCCATTTTTATTTTGTTTAATGTTTAACGTTTATAGTTCAGATTTATCAATTTGCTTTTGATGACAATTTGATAAACCTGGAACATTTTTTAATATCTGTAATAATCTGCTTTAAAAGGACCTTCAACAGGCACTCCTATATATTTAGCTTGAGTCTCGGTTAATGTTTCAAGTTCTACACCGATTTTTTCTAAATGAAGTCTTGCTACTTTTTCGTCCAAATGTTTCGGAAGTGTATATACTTCATTTTTGTAATTTTCTGAGTTTGTCCAAAGTTCGATTTGAGCTAGCGTTTGATTCGTAAACGAATTACTCATCACAAAACTCGGATGTCCTGTAGCACAACCTAGGTTCACCAAACGACCTTCAGCCAAAATGATAATGTCTTTGCCATTTACATTATATTTATCTACCTGTGGTTTGATTTCGATTTTCGTAGAACCATAATTTTGGTTCAACCAAGCCATATCGATTTCGTTATCGAAATGCCCGATGTTACAAACAATGGTTTTGTCTTTCATTTTTTCGAAATGACGACCAATTACGATATCTTTATTTCCTGTGGTAGTAATGATGATATCAGCATTCCCAACAACAGTATCTAATTTTTTCACTTCAAAACCATCCATAGCAGCTTGAAGAGCACAAATTGGGTCAATTTCTGTAACTGTAACAATACTTCCTGCTCCTCTGAACGAAGCTGCCGTACCTTTACCCACATCACCATAGCCACAAACAACTACTCTTTTTCCGGCCAACATCACATCGGTTGCTCTACGTACAGCATCCACAGCAGATTCTTTACAACCGTATTTGTTGTCAAATTTTGATTTTGTAACACTATCATTTACGTTGATAGCAGGCATCGGAAGTGTTCCGTTGGCCATTCTTTCATAAAGACGGTGTACTCCAGTTGTGGTTTCTTCAGAAAGTCCTTTAATTTCAGCAACTAATTCCGGATATCGGTCTAAAACCATATTCGTAAGGTCTCCTCCGTCATCCAAAATCATATTGAGTGGCTTACGGTCTTCGCCAAAGAAAAGCGTTTGTTCGATACACCAATCAAATTCTTCTTCATTCATTCCTTTCCAAGCATACACCGGAATTCCAGCTTTTGCAATAGCAGCAGCAGCATGGTCTTGAGTAGAGAAAATATTACAAGAACTCCACGTAACTTCTGCGCCCAATTCTACTAAAGTCTCAATTAAAACAGCCGTTTGAATGGTCATGTGTAAACAACCTGCAATTCTAGCTCCTTTAAGCGGTTTTTGAGTTCCGTATTCTTTACGTAAAGCCATAAGTCCCGGCATTTCGGCTTCGGCTAATTCAATTTCTTTTCTACCCCAGTCTGCTAGGGAAATGTCTTTTACTTTATAAGCCACATAAGGCAAAGTTTTTACACTCATTTT
>JBEBUB010000220.1:0-3294 GCA_040393445.1 Flavobacterium beibuense | reverse complement strand
GAAGGAGCTTTGACATTTGCCCTTTCGCAAGGATTTAAAAAAGAAAACTTACTCACACCCGAATCGGAAAAAGAATGGAAAGAATGGCTCAAAAAATCTGAATATCATCCGCCTGTAAATATCGAAAATCACGACACTATTGGGATGATTGCACTCGATGCTCATGGAAACCTATCGGGTGCTTGCACGACATCGGGCTTGGCTTATAAGATGAACGGAAGAGTTGGAGATTCTCCCATCATCGGAGCTGCACTTTTTGTGGACAACGAAGTAGGCGCTGCCACCGCTACCGGACATGGTGAAGAAGTTATCAGAACTGTCGGGACACATTTGGTAGTCGAACTGATGAGACAAGGAAAAAAACCTGAACAAGCTTGTCGAGAAGCCGTAGAGCGTATTGTGGAAATTACTAAAAAACGAGGAAAAAACCTCAGAGATATTCAGGTTGGTTTTATAGCGATTAACAAAAACGGAGAATACGGAGCTTACTGCATTCAAGACGGATTTAGTTTTGCCGTATATGACGAAAAAGGAAATCGTATGCAAAAATCTGATTTTGCTTTTGCCTGATTAATTCGTCCAGATAAAATCCATTTTATCGACTTTCATCGAGTTGTCTAAAACTTTTATTTCTAGTTCTAAAATAGACTTCAAAGCCTCATAATTGATTTTGTGGGCATCATCAGTTGTCTTGTGATAATCCGGATGTCCTCCTGTGTGGAAAAACAACACCGGAATATTTTTTCTGTAAAACGAAGTTTGGTCTGAGCCTCCACTGCCGTCTCTTCTCAAATTGAATGTGATATCGCTTGTAATGCCTTCGAAGATTTCAGGAAAAGCAGAACTTGTCCCGTATCCGATAACGGCTACGCCATTGTCAGGATTATACCTCCCTATCATATCCATATTGAGCATCCAATGAATATCCTCTAACGGAATAGTAGGATTTTCGGTAAAGTATTTCGAACCCAAAAGCCCCCACTCTTCTGCCCCGAAAGCTATAAAAAGTAAATTGAAAGACTCCTTTTTGTCATTCTTAGCATAGTGTCTGGCTAGTTCCAAAAGCCCTGCCACTCCAGAAGCATTATCATCGGCCCCGTTATGGATTTTTCCGACATTTAGTGTATCTCGAGTGTCTAATTCGCCATGTCCTAAATGATCATAATGAGCTCCGATAACAATCGTATATTTAGCTTTGTTATCTAAAAACCCGATGACGTTATCTGCTTGTCGGATACTATCTTCAACTACTACCCTTCTGACTTTAGCTTGAAAACTCTGACGGTAATTTTTATCTCCTTTAGGGAGCAAACCATATTTTTTGAAATGCTTTTCGATATATTGAGCTGCTTTCTCTACTTCTTTACTTCCGGTCTGGCGACCTTTCATCTTGTCTGAAGCCAAATATTCGATATGCTTTTTCAGATTGCTTTCTTGAATTTGAGCATACGAACTTAACGAAAGAAAACTCCCGACTACGAACCATACAACCAAAAAATATTTTTTCATATCAAAACTACTTTATATAACAAAAAAGGGACGTATTCAAACCGAACACCTCCCTTTTTCTATTGATTTTTCATATTTTTATACTACGCCTTGAGCCAGCATAGCATCGGCTACTTTTACGAAACCTGCAATGTTTGCTCCTTTAACGTAATCTACATAACCATCAGGCTGTGTTCCATATTTCACACATGAAGCGTGGATATCAGTCATGATTTTCTTTAGAATTCTATCCACTTCTTCAGCTGTCCATTCAATTCTCAAAGAGTTTTGAGACATCTCAAGTCCTGATGTTGCTACTCCTCCAGCATTAGATGCCTTACCAGGAGAGAACATAATTTTATGTTGATGGAAATATTCTAAAGCCTCATAAGTTGTTGGCATATTAGCACCTTCTACTACACAAATTACTCCGTTTTCTACTAGTTTTTTTGCTCCCTCAAGAGGTAATTCGTTTTGAGTAGCACAAGGAAGGGCAATATCTACTTTTTGAATCCAAGGGTGTTGACCCGGGAAGAATTGTACTCCGAATTTTTTAGCATACGGCTCAACTACATCGTTGTTCGAAGCTCTAAGCTCAAGCATGTAATCGATTTTTTCTCCTGATACTCCGTCAGGGTCATAAATATGTCCGTCAGGGCCAGAAAGGGTAACTACTTTAGCTCCAAGTTCAGTTGCTTTAGTTACTGCTCCCCAAGCCACATTTCCGAAACCGGAAACTGCGATAGTTTTTCCTTTAATATCCATTCCTTTTGTAGCCAACATAGCTTGAAGGAAATATACCGCTCCAAAACCGGTTGCTTGTGGTCTCATAAGTGATCCACCCCAAGACATTCCTTTTCCGGTAATTACTCCAGTAAATTCGTCTTTTAGTTTCTTATACATCCCAAACATATACCCAATCTCACGAGCTCCTACACCTATATCTCCAGCAGGGACGTCTGTGTTCGGTCCTATATATTTATAAAGTTCGCTCATAAAAGCATGGCAAAAACGCATGATTTCACCATCTGATTTCCCTTTCGGATTAAAATCAGAACCTCCTTTTGCACCTCCCATCGGAAGTGTCGTTAAAGCATTTTTAAAGGTTTGTTCGAATGCTAAGAATTTTAGGATACTAAGATTCACAGACGGGTGGAAACGAAGTCCTCCTTTATAAGGCCCGATAGCAGAATTCATTTGAATTCTGTATCCTCTGTTTACTTGAATTTCGCCTTTGTCATCAACCCAACAAACTCTAAAGGTGATTACTCTTTCAGGCTCTGTCATTCTGAGCAGAAGGTTTTTTCCGTTATATATTTCTTTGTCTGCCATATAAGGAAGCACTGTTTCGGCTACCTCTTGCACAGCCTGGATAAACTCAGGCTCATTTGGATTTCTTTTCGCTACTGATTCAACAAAAGAAGCAATATTTTCTTTCATAGTTTGGTTAATTTAAAAAAATAAAAGTCAGCACAAATATACACTTTAAAACCACTCTACAATCTGCTTTTTATTCTTTTTTTATTATTTTAAAAAGGTTCTATTTTACTCCTAATTATCAAAAATTTATATCTTAATTTAAAGGTAAAATTATTGTTCAACATCATTTGAATACATTAAAAACAACCATAATAATACTGTTTAAAATAGCTTTTTAGAAGGAATTTTATGTAGGTAAAATATTAAGAGAATATTTTTCTCAAAATTATTTGATAAAATCAATTTTAGTAATACATTTGTACCCGCTTAGAATTCGGGGTGTAGCGTAGTCCGGTCATCGCGCCTGGTTTGGGACCAGGAGGTCGC
>JBEBUB010000219.1:0-3298 GCA_040393445.1 Flavobacterium beibuense | reverse complement strand
TACATTAAGAAAAGAAACCGAATGGTTAGAGCTCGTTGAAAACGGGTATAATATATTGGCAGGCAATGAAGATGTTGACGATATCGTGGCGGCAGTGGAGGTAATGCTCAGTAAAGATTTCGAAATAGTAGACCAATCGATTTATGGGACAGGCGACTCCTCGAAAGGAATCGTGGAATACTTTTTGAAAGACATCGACAGTTAATTCTATCTAATTTATGTACTGGTTAAAACAAATTTTGTTAGCACTCTGTTTAAACGCTTGTTTTGTAGCGTGCTCCGCCCAATCCGATACTATTGGTATAGGAAATGGGAGGTTAGATGGTAATTTTATCGGGGGGATAAATTTGTATAGTGAGGATCGTTTACCGGAATATCAATATCGACTGTCGTTGAAGAAAGCGGATCACTACGTTAATAGCGTAGGTCAGTTCTTGAAGTCTCTATCTATTGTTAAACCTGGCGAGATAATTTATTTGAATCCTGATTCGACTTATAATTTAGCGTATGTAGCTCCTGTAAAGTTGCCACAAGGAGTAATAATAATCAGCAATAGAGGTGAAAACGGTTCTGATGGCGCGCTTATTTTTTCCAATAAATATGATACCAATCCCCTGTTTGAGACAGATGGCGATGATATAAAGATTATTGGGTTGAGAATTAAAGGACCCGATGGTAATGTTGTAAACGAAGTTGAAGTTGAGAAAATATTGGGACGATTTAGAAAGAACAATCCAGGAAAGAAGCCAAACCTAAATTCAATACAGACCTACGGGATATCAAATTCTCAGGGAATACGGATAAATCATAAAAATGTTGTTGTAGAAAATTGTGAGATTTTTAATTGGAGCCATGCGGGAATATATGTCGGTAATAATGGCCTCGCAA
Source organism: Flavobacterium beibuense (assembly GCA_040393445.1). Lineage (GTDB taxonomy): Bacteria > Bacteroidota > Bacteroidia > Flavobacteriales > Flavobacteriaceae > Flavobacterium > Flavobacterium beibuense_B. The sequence continues at coordinate 2,410 of JBEBUB010000219.1, read as the reverse complement.
CGATAAAATATAATTATGTACACCATAATCAAAGGAAAGGTCTCGGATACGGCGTTATGGTAGAGGGATATGCGTATATTAAGGCAAATATTTTCGATTATAATCGTCATGCGATTGCAGGCAGTGGCATACCGGGGTCGGGATATATGGCAGAATATAATATAGCTTTGGAAAATTCAACAAACCAAGGACATATTTTTGATATGCATGGTGGAACAGACCGGAAAGATGGAACCAATATAGCAGGTGATGCCATTACAATTAAGAATAACCTACTATATGTTAAAGAGAATCGAGCAGCTATTAAGATAAGAGGTGTTTCATCAAGCAACTCTGTGATATCTAAAAATAAGATAGTAATAATTGACTCACAACAAGATAATGATAGTGGGCGCATAGCTCAGCGCGGGTCCCTTTCAACTATTCTTTCGGACTCTAAGAGGGGGATAGATTCTGCGGATTTGACATCTTTAATTATGCAAGTCAATGGCCAGGGTAATCTGAATGTTTCTGAAAATTATTTAGAGCAGCAATAGAAAAATTTGAGTCAAGATAATTTCAGATGTCGAAAGATAAAAGACAAAAGAAACGTGTCGTCCATATAACCACAGTTCATCAACCTTACGACACGAGGATATTTTTAAAGGAATGCGTTTCGTTAGCAGATCATGGTTTTGAGGTCATTTTATTCGCTCCGATTTTACAAGGTGAAATTAGACAGAATGTTGTTATCCGATCCTTACCTATATTTCAAAATAAATTTTTCAGAGTTTTATTTTCTTGGATCCCAGTGATCTACCAAGCATTCAAATCAAAAGCGAATATTTATCATTTGCATGATCCAGAACTTATTGTCGTTTGCTTGATATTATCATTTTTTGGGAAAAAAGTTGTATATGATGTTCATGAAGACTATGAATATCAGATATTAAACAAGACATATCTGCCTAGGTATCTCCGTAATTTTATAGCAACTGGATATAAATGGATGGAAAAGATCTGCCTATATTGGGTAAGTGCAATAGTTTCCGTAACTCCAGAAATTGCAAAAAAATATGATAAATTTTCCAAACGCAACGTTATTCTAAGGAACTTCCCAATAATTGACGAGTTTAGAGACTGTCGAAAACCTTTTGGATATAAAAATAATGAAGTTTGTTATGTTGGCGGAATCACAAAGTTAAGAGGTGTATTTGATTACATTGAAGCGATGAGCTCGTTGGCTTCGGTCAAGTTAAATTTAGGGGGAGATTATTTTCATTTAAAGAGTGCATTGGAGAACACTAAAGGTTGGAAAAATGTAACTGCATTTGGTTTCGTTGATAGAAAACAGATCAAACAAATTTTCAAAAACAGTAAAGTAGGTCTGGTTGTTTTGCACCCGGCACCTAATTATATTGAAGCATTACCTGTTAAAATGTTTGAATATATGGCTGCTGGCCTTCCCGTTATTTGTTCCGATTTTGAAATTTATAGGCAAATCGTTGAAGACAACGAATGTGGATATTGTATCTCGCCTAATAATCCAGAATTAATTGCAGAAACAATTGAAAGATTGATTGATGACGAGAAACTTTGGACGAGACTATCAAAAAATGCAATCAGGGCGATTGAGGAGAAATATAGCTGGGAGGTCGAAAGTAAAGTTTTAATAGATCTATATAATATTATAAGCTAATCATGAAGATAACGTTAATTGCCGGAGCGCGACCAAATTTTATAAAAATTTCATCGATTATTGACGCATTGGAGAAAAAGAAAAATATTGGTCATAATATTCATTATAGACTGATCCATACAGGACAGCATTATGACAAAAAAATGTCGGGAGATTTTTTTGAACAGTTAGGAATTCCCGAACCCGACGTTAATTTAGAAGCAGGTGGAGGTAGCCAAGCTGAACAAACGGCTGCAATTATGATTGGATTTGAAAAAGAATTGGTCGAAAACCCCGCTGACCTGGTTTTAGTCGTTGGAGATGTAACGTCGACCATGGCATGTGCCATCGTTTCGCAGAAACTACATACTAAAGTCGCGCATGTAGAGGCTGGCATTCGGTCTGATGACTGGAAAATGCCAGAAGAGATAAACCGGTTAGTAACTGACAGCATAACCAACTATTTTTTCACTACATCTGACATCGCAAATTCTAATCTTAAAAAGATAGGAGTCGAACACGACCGTATCTTTTTTGTTGGTAATACTATGATTGACACACTTCTTAAGCATATGCCGAATTTTATAAAACCTGAAATTTGGGATACACTTAATCTAAAGGAGAGAAGGTACATAGTTATGACTCTTCATCGGCCAGCGAATGTGGACCAGGAGAATCAATTAAAAAAGCTAATTGAAACAATTGTCAAGTCCTCACGGGGTCTGCCATTAATTTTTCCTGTTCACCCACGTA
>JBEBUB010000218.1:0-3308 GCA_040393445.1 Flavobacterium beibuense | reverse complement strand
CAAATGGCTGTTGTAAACAAAATCATAGTTCCGATAGCACAAAATCCTTATAGATATATTAAAGGGGAATTTGTAGATAAATATAAAGAGTTACCCTATACAATTGCCCGTATTCGTTTTTATTCCAATGAAAATAATGAGCCAAAAGAACTTGTTTATACTAATGAAATAGTTGTGAATATACACAATACGGAAAGCAAGTTTTTTGAAATGGATTTGGAAAAATATAGCATTGATTTACCTGAAAATGGGTTGTTTGTAGGGATTGAATTTATAGGATTTACAGACAAAAATGAAAAATATGTTTATAAACCTAATTTTACAATAATAGAAAAAGGTGGTCAAAAAATTAAAATTTCTTCACCATTATTCATTTGTATTCCTGTTGAATATAAAAGTAAAACTGAAACAACCTTTATACGTTATGCAAATTGGGAAAAGAACGGAGAAAAAAGCCCTTGGAATACATTTACGAAAGACAGAATGGCTATAATTAAATCTGAACAAACCAAAAAGAACGGAATAATGAATATTGGATTAGGTTACGAGCTTAAAATTTATGAATAATTAGATTCCTTTTGTATATATTATTTGATATCAAAATAGTTTTTTAGATTAAATGACAAATAGAATTTCTCATTCTTTATGTGAAAAAATAAAAAAACAGGTTTTTGACACAGAATTTTTAACAAAAGTTACGTCTGAGACGTAATTCTATCCAAAACATAATTTATAGTATTGTAACAATAAAAACATTCTAATCTTCGTTTTTAACAAAAACCTAAAGTGCACGTTAGGGAAATGAAGAGACAAACTGTTTTTAGAAACTAATGTTTAATTATTAAATTTTAAAACAATGAAATTAGAAAGTTTAAAATTAGAAAAGTTTAGAGCAAATGAGATTTCTTCTAAACAATTAAAACACGTTAGAGGTGGTGATGAATGTACAGGAGGAGGAGTTACCAACATATGGGGACAAGATAGTAATGGAAATTATTACCTTGTAAAATCATATTCTTGGGATTCTGATTCTAGAGCTGGAAGTGGATTGACAACATATGATAATTACTTAGTTACTTATCCCGACGGGTCAACGTATGCTCCTACACACCCTCAAATACGTCGTTAGAATTCTAAAAGTTGAGATGTTTAAAAAAATAAACATCTCAACTTTGTTTTTTTAAATATTAAATCAATTAATCCGAGAATAATTATGCAAATTTTTAAGTATTTAAGCCTATTTCTTTTCGTTGGCACAAGTACAGCACAAACATCTGATTCCAAAGCTGTTCAGTATGAAAATATGATTTATCAGGCTGAATTGTTGATAATGGAAAGGGATTATCCGGAAGCTATCAAAGTATATAACAAGGCTTATCAGATAAACAATTATCTGTTTGCCGTAGATATTGAAAATGCCTTGATGGCTAATATACAGATTAAAGATTGGAAAAAATCAGTTTTGTTAGTTGAGAAACTAATGATGAAAGGAGTTGAAATTACTTTTTTTAACTCCCATAGATTTAAGGAGTTAAGAAAAACGAAAGAGTGGGAAAAGGTTTTGAAAAAGCATAAAAAAATACGTTCTGAATTCCAAAAAGGACTTAATCAAGTTCTTGTTGATTCATTGATAATTTTGAAAGAAATAGACCAATTACAGTATTGTGAAATAGGGGTTGATAATAAGGTTTTTAATGATGTAATTACAACTACAATTCAGGTTGACTCATTATTTATAAATTTACTAAAATCACAAGGATTTCCCACAGAGGAAAAAACAGGAGTAGAAGTCATAAATGACACCATTTTAAGCTATTCTCCAAAATTTAGTGTACTGTTAAGACATAGTTATCAAGCAAATTCTAACAATTTAAAACCTGTTTGTGATGAGGCAATTAAAAATTTATCTTTAAAAAGAGATTTGTATGATGATTTAACTAATGATAATTTTTCATTTGTTCTTGTTGGAGACAAAGTATATGAGAATATTACTCTTACCACTTATGGCAGTAAAAAAGAGAAAACAAATTATTTAAGAAAGAAAATTATTTTTAAAAACACTAACAACAAAGTTGGATTCAATTTCTATACACCTTTAGCTGCTATTGGAGATTCTGGTTTTGAAAATGAAGAGTGGTTTAAAGCAGACTATACTTTTTTGGTCAAGTATAAAAAATGAAAAAAGTAGTAATTTTTTCAAAAAACAGTGATGAATTTGTCAACAATACCATAGACTGGATAGGGGCTGATTTTGTATTCAGAATAGGAGCTGCTGTAGTGCTTGAACTTACAGAGTTCAAAATTGTAAACGGAAAAATTGAAGGCTCTTTATCAAACAGGTACTCCGAAGTTAGTTTTGATGAATTGTACTCGGTTTGGTATAATGGAGGAATAGTTGATGATTCTACTAATGATATTTCAGAAGAATTAAGAATGTTTGTAAGTCATAATTTGGAATTAATTACAGATGCTGTTTTATATGAAAAAGGCTCAAAAACTATTGGAACAATAGACAACAACAAAGAATCCAATAAAATAACCACACTTCTTGTAGCACAAAAAAATGGCTTAACTATCCCCGAAACACTAATAACCAAAAGTAAAGCGGACTTATCTAATTTTTTAAAAAGAACAAAATCACAAACATTTATAAATAAACGGATATCCGAATTCGATTTTTTTGAAGAAAATGGAAAGATGTATGATATATCAAAAACTATTTTAATTGACGATACTGCTTTAGCCAAAATTCCTAACCTTTTTGAATTGAGTTTTTTTCAGGAAAAAATAGAACGGGAATACGAAATAAGGGCTATATATTTTAATAACGAATTTTATTCTTCTGCTGTATTTGAAAACGATGAAGTGGTAGATTACCGAGTAAACTTTCATTCTTCCGAAAAACACCCAAGAATAATTCCGTACAAACTGCCAAACGACATAGAAATAAAGTTAAGAAATGTAATGGAAGAACTTAACCTTTCGTGTGGTTCAATAGATTTGATTTATTCTAAAGACAATCAGTTTTACTTTTTGGAAGTAAATCCTGTAGGTCAGGTTAGTTTTATAAACAATATATGCAATTATTATTTGGAATATTTATATGCAAAATATTTGAAAGATGAAAATTAACACAAGTAAATACCCTGTCAATATTTTATTAGCAAAAAGTTTTGATATAAAAGAATTGAATAGCAACAGCTTAAAAACAGCTAAACAATTCATAAGTGTTTCAAAGTATCAAAATAATATGAACAAAGCATACGGCTTTTATAAACCACTATCTAAATTGTTTTAATAAATATATG
>JBEBUB010000217.1:0-3329 GCA_040393445.1 Flavobacterium beibuense | reverse complement strand
CGTCAAGGCTATAGTGAGCAGAAACATTGTTCATGTTTTTCTCGTGTGTAAAGTCGATTCGGGCCACTTCATACCAAGTGCCTAAATAGCGGTTTACATCAAAATTAGTAATCGGTTCGGCTTTACTAGGCTTTGAAGCACAAGATGTCAGAAGTAAAAAAATGCTAAAAACAGCAGTCGCAGTAGATATTTTTGCAAGATTTTTCATATCGATATGTTTTAAAATTATTCAAAATTCTTGTAATGAATAACTCATATATCATACCATATCAATATATGAATTCAAATACAACATTAATTTTAACTATAACCTTTCATGTCTTTAAACTGCTTTGCAGACATTCCGGTATGCTTTTTAAAGGCATCATAAAAAGTGGTTCTGGAGTTAAAGCCACTGGCATACATCACCTCATTAATGTTCATTCCGTTGTTTTCGTAAATCAAAATTTTTGCTTCTTGAATACGATAAGAATTAATGAAGTTGTTGTAATTCATATTCGTATAAGTCGAAATAGCAGCCGAAACGTATTTTTCGTTACTCTTAATAATACTAGCTAGTTTTGAGAGTGTAAGCTCGGAGTCTTTATACACTTTTTCGTTTTCTAATGAAAACAACAACTTATTAAAAACCACTTTGAGATTGTCGTCGTCATTATGCTCTAAGCTTTCCTCAACTTGTAAAGTCGAAGATTCTGCATAACTTTTATTTTTGAACGAATTCATGAGCTCTACGTTGCGCTCATATAAGTCTCTTAGAGTTTTATTGCGATAAATTAAGAAGAAAATGATTCCGCCTGTAATGATTAAAAGTGATATAAAACCTATGATAAGCTTCTGATTTTCTGACTTTTTTATACTATATTCATAACTTATTCGCTTTATTTCTTCGTCCTTAAGCTCAGTTTCATATTCAATTTCTAACTGTGCTATGGCCTCTTGCGTTTCGATTCCGAGCAGTTCTTTTTCCTTATTATAATAAAGCGTATGGTATTCTAAAGCTTTGTTGTAATCTCCCAGTTTTTTATATAATTCCGAATAGTCTTTATAAATGGAAACTTCACCTTTTGGGTAAGATAACTCCTTTACATAAATTAAAGCAATGTCATAATGTTTCTGAGCTTCTTCATAATTTCCCAGCCTCATATAAGCTTCTCCTAAAGCAAGATGGTTGTGCATCACCCCTTCTTTAATTTCTAATAACTCACACATTTCTTGTGAAGTTAAAAGATATTCTATGGCCTTTTCAAATTCGTCTTTTTCGAGATAAATACTCCCTATATTATAAAGAATTCGTGATTTATCTATAGCGGAATCTACTTTTTCTGCTAATGCAAATGCCTCATTCTGATAATCTAAAGCTTTATTCAGGAAGTTTAATTTTTTATAGACATTCCCTAAATTGGAGTATAGAATTAATAAATTATATACATCTGTAGCAGACTTAGGAGGTGTATTTTCTAAAACTTTTATACCTTCAAGAAAATAAGACACTGATTTTGGATATTCCTCGATATTCTCATATAAAAGCCCCAGACGATTATAGGTCATGGCTATGTTATTCTCTTCATCTTTTGATTCTTTATAAAGACGAAGCACCTGCAAATAACTAGCAACAGCATCTTTATATTTCCCTCTTTGCATAGAGAAAATAGAGCCTTTTACATTATACATAACCGCCTGATAATGCTTTACGTAGTCATTTTTTATAGCTTCTGTTTGGGGTAAAAGTTCTTCAATGAGTGCCAAACACGCTTCAAAGTCTCCTTTAGCCTCTAAGACAGTAAGTTTGGCTATTTTAAAATGAATTTTTTGAAGTCGGTCTAAATTGTCTTCATATTCTTCATACAGCTTATCAATAGCCTCAAGGCCTTGATCGAACTCTCTTATGATAGTATAATTTCTAGCAAGTTGACTACAGTAAAAAGTAACATTATTTATATCTGTTACTTTTTTCAATCTGATTTTTATCTTTTTCAGATGAGCTAATGACAAATCTGGGTCATATACACTTAGTTCGTCACAAAGTGTAATCATTTGATCGATATCTTCAGAAGTAGGCTCTGAATTCGAATATAAAGTTTCTAATTTTTGTAAGATTTCCGGTTGGGAGTTTTCTTGCGAAATCCCAGTAAAGATGAAAAAAAACGTAAAGAGTAGGCTAAGTAAAAATTTCATCAATGGCAATTATCTTACATAAGGAGTATAAAAATAAATTTAAATCTAACTTGTTCTCTGTCGTACGGCTTCATACAAAAAGGCTCCACAAGCTACCGATACGTTCAGCGACGAGATGCTTCCAAACATCGGGAGTTTGGCTTTGTGTTCCACAATTTTCAATACAGACGGGTTGATTCCTTTGTCTTCTGAACCCATAATTACGGCCACAGAACAATTAAAATCAATGTCATATAGCATTTTATCGGTTTTTTCGGTTGCTGCTACAATCTGCACATCAGACGATTGCAAATAGAAAATAGCATCTTTCACGTGATTGACTTTCGCAATCGGAACGTTGAAAACCGCTCCTGCTGAGGTTTTCACTGTGTCTCCGTTTACTGGAGCAGCTCCCTGTTTACTGATGATAATTCCATGAACTCCAGTACATTCGGCTGTTCTGATAATCGCCCCAAAGTTTCGAGCATCAGATATTCCGTCAAGAATCAAAAATAAAGGTTTATCGGTTTTCGAAAAAGCCATTTCTACTAATGTCTCGATTTCGTAAAAAGCAATCGGAGCAATAGTTGCCACCACTCCTTGGTGATTGTTTGTTGTAAGCCTATTTAGCTTTTCTAGCGGAACATAAGAGTAGTTTATGTTGTTCTTTTTCAACACAGTAAAAAGTTCTTTCATCAAAGGCGAACCCGATTCTTTTTGAACAAAAACTTTGTCGATTTCTTTACCTGATTGTACGGCTTCAATAACCGCTCTTATTCCGAATATTTGATTTTGTTTTTCCATATATGGTGCAAAAGTAAGGTTTTAAGATTGAAAAGCTATTCACTTTCTAATCTTCTATTTGTTTTTTCTTCTCTGAGATACATTCGGTTAAAAACTTGACAAGTCACCAAATCTCCCATGACGTTAACCGATGTTCTGAACATCCCGAGCAGTCTATCAACTCCAATAATTAGTGCAATGGCCGTTACCGGAATACCAATAGTTGCTAAAACCGACCCTAAAACAATTACTCCGGCTCCCGGAGCAGATGGCGTTCCGATAGAAGCCAAAATAGTAGTAACGATAATAATAATTAGAGATACGGTGTCTAATTGAAGTCCGTAAACTTGAGCTAAGAAAAGCGTAGCAATAGCCTGAAAAACAGCCGTTCC
>JBEBUB010000216.1:0-3333 GCA_040393445.1 Flavobacterium beibuense | reverse complement strand
TTATATAATTTAATTTCATATTTTTGAGAATGTTGCCATTCAACTTCTAAAAACATTCTCTATGAACCTAAAATCAAACGAACCTTTTTGGCTGGTAAAAAACGGACTTGTCAATGCCTATCCTTCACTCAGAGAAGACACGAGTTGTGATGTATTGGTTGTCGGGGGTGGTATCACCGGAAGCCTTGTGGCTCATCAATGTATTGAAGATGGCTATGACGTAGTTTTGATAGACAAACGAGAAATAGCCAACGGAAGCACCTCTGCCACCACCTCGATGTTGCAGTATGAAATTGACGTTCCGCTCTATGAACTTATCGAAATGATTGGTGAAGAAGGAGCCGTAGCCAGCTATAAAGCCTGTGCTGATTCCATTGATAAATTAGCTGAGATTAGCAAACAAATCAATTCGAAATCAGGTTTCAAGAAAAAAGATTCGCTCTATTTTGCGGCTTATAAAAAGGATATAGCTTGGCTCAAAAAAGAATTTGAAGCTCGTAAAAAAGCAGGCTTTAACGTAAAGTGGCTCGAGCCTGAGCAGATTTATAAAAAATATGACCTGGAGCATTCACAAGGCGGAATCCTCTCAGACCAAGGAGCTAGTGTCGATGCCTTTCGGTTAGCTCATGATATTCTAGCCTTTAATATCAGAAGAGGACTTCGAGTGTTTGACAAAACCGAATTAGAAGAGGTGAAATATCATAGCCGTTCTTGTGAGGCGATTATGCATACGGGAGCAACTCTCAAAGCAAAAAAGATTGTGTATTGCGTAGGCTACGAGAGCGCTTCGATGATTCAAGAAAAGTTTGTGGATTTGATTAGCACCTATGCGATTGTCTCTGAAATCAAACCGAAACTCCCCAAAAAGCATACAGATGTGCTTATTTGGAATACGACAACTCCTTATATTTATCTTCGCACAACTGATGATGGCCGATATCTGATTGGGGGAGAAGATGAGGAATTTCGCAACCCGATGAAAAGAGATAATCTCATTGCTAAAAAAGAAGAACGCCTTTTGAAACTGTTTGAAAAGCACTTTCCTGAAGTTGATTTTCACTTAGACTTTTCGTGGGCAGGCACTTTTGGCGAAACCAAAGACGGCTTGCCTTATATTGGCCCTCACAAAGATTTTGACCATAGTTATTTCGTTTTAGGCTTCGGAGGTAACGGAATCACGTTCTCCGTGACAGGAATGGAAATGACTTCGGCTTGGCTGAAAGGCAAAAAACACAAGTTAGACCAATGGTTTAAGTTTGGGAGATAAAAACAAAAGCCCAAACCAAATGGAATGGGCTTTCTTAAAAACAAATGTAACAATACCAAAACTATTTATTAAGTTCTTTATAAATTTGTTGGGCTTCATATAAATGGCGTTTTAGTGTTGCCAATTTATGTGATGCCCATGTACGCATTTCCACATTTTGTCCCTTTCTTGCCTCGTCTTCAAAAAGTTTTATTGTTCTTTCATGGTCCTCTATCATTTGTTTCATAAACGCTTTATCAAAATCAGCACCTGATTTTTCTTTTAGCATTTTATGGTTGTTTTTCCCGGTTGCGGGTAGTGATGGCCAAGAAACATTGTTTTGTTTAGACCAGTTTCTTAGTTCATCATTAGCTTTGCTATGGTCTGAAACCATCATTTTACTGAACTCTTTTACTCGTGGTGAGGTTGCTTTTTCTTCTCCTAATTTTCCCATTTCTACCTCTGTAATACCTGCTTCGGCTGCTGCTGTAGCAAAGTGTTGATCCAGCATTTTTGCAGTTTCTGCAGAGTTTTTAGTAGTAGGGTCTTGAGCTGATAGATTGCCAATAGATATGCTACATATCAGCATGGCGATAAACATGTTTTTCATAGAATTAAATATTAAGATTACTATAAGTTATTTTCTAAAACCATACCGAAATGCTAGTACAGTGAAATTAGGGTGGTATAAAAATTGCCTTTTCAAGTTTATAAAACACACAGAAAATGAGAGCAATTTGGAACGGAGCCATAGGGTTTGGGCTGGTGAATATTCCCATCAAGATTTACTCTGCTGTCCAGACCAGTAAACTCGATTTAGATATGTTAGACAAGTCTGATTTATCAAACATTCGATTCAAACGAATAAACGAAAAAACAGGCAAAGAAGTAAAATGGGAAAATATCGTAAAAGGCTTTCTGAAAAACGATCAATATATCGTTTTAGAAGACGAAGATTTCGAAGCAGCATTACCCGAAAAAACCAAAGTGTTGTCTATTGACCAATTCGTCAAAGAAATTGAAATAGACAGCGTTTATTTTGAGAATCCGTATTACATCGAGCCTCAAAAGAATGGGGAGAATGCTTATAAACTCTTGCTTCATGCACTCAGAAAAACCAAAATGGCAGGGGTTGGCACTTTTGTGATGCGAGACCAAGAAGTATTAGGCATCATTCGCCCCTACAATGACGAAATATTGGTTTTTAACCGTTTGCGGTTTGCTCAGGAAATCAGAGATTACGGAGATCTAAAACTCCCTTCCGGAACAGCCCCGAAGCCTACAGAGCTCAAAATGGCCGTGTCGCTCATCAAGCAACTCTCTCAAGAGTTTGACCCCAGTATCTATAAAAACACCTATTCGTCTGCACTAAAGAAAATTATCAACCAAAAGGCGAAAGGCAAGGTGAGAAAAACCAAAAAAGCAGAAGAACCAAAACGAGGTAAGGTGATTGACCTGATGGCACAACTCAAAGCAAGTTTACAACAAACCAAAACAAAAGGAGGCTGATATGGCATTACAACAATATAAATCAAAGCGAAACTTTACAGATACGTCTGAACCCGAAGGAAAGGTAAAAAAGTCAAAAGCAGACGAACTCATCTTTGTGGTGCAACGTCATGCAGCCAGTCGTTTGCATTATGATTTTCGGTTAGAGATGGAGGGTGTGCTCAAGAGTTGGGCAGTCCCGAAAGGGCCTTCGCTTGACCCAAAAGACAAACGATTGGCGATGATGGTTGAAGACCATCCGTATGAATATAAAGACTTTGAAGGTAGCATCCCTAAGGGGAATTACGGAGCCGGACAAGTCGAAATTTGGGATAAAGGAACCTATACACCCATCAAAGAAAACAAAGGGACAGACCAGAAAGAGGGTTTGCGACAACTGAAAGAAGGTTCGCTGAAAATTCTGATGAAAGGCAAAAAGCTAAAAGGCGAATTTGCTTTAGTAAAAATGAAAAACACAGAAGATAATGCTTGGCTACTTATCAAACACGATGATAAGTATGCTGAAAGCCCATATAATGCAGAGGAAAATACAGCACCAGATTCTCTTGTTACAAAATATTTGGAGGAAAAAAAAAGCC
>JBEBUB010000215.1:0-3335 GCA_040393445.1 Flavobacterium beibuense | reverse complement strand
GAAGGCTGGAGCTCTACCAACTGAGCTACTTCCGCTTTTGTGAGTGCAAATATAAGGCATATTTTTAATACGAAACAAATTTTTTTAAAAAAAAATTATTCATTTTTTACACTAAATTTTTTCCTCTTTTGAAAGCAACTGAAAAAGAATATTTTATATTTGCTGAACACAAATATTTTTTTGGCATATTTGTTGTTTTTAACCCATCATAATAATCTAAAATTAATTTAACGATGAAAAAACTTGTAATGATGATCGCATTTGTTGTTGGAACAACAGCTTTTGCACAAGAAAGAAAAATGGACAAAAGAGAACATCAATCTACTCAAGCAAAAGTAGAAAAGATGACAAAGGAGTTAGAACTTACTCCGGAGCAACAAAAAAAACTTACTGTTCTTTTTGACAGCAAAAAAGTAGAGATGCAAAAACAAAGAGAAGCAGCCAAACTAGAAAGAGCAGAAAAAAGAGAAGCTTTATCTTCAAAAAATGAAGATATGGATAAAGAAATCAAAGAAATTCTTACTCCTGAACAAATAAAAAGATGGGAGGCTACTAAGCACGAGAAAATGGAGAGAAAAGCTAAAATACAAGATTCTAAAAAAGCAAGTCTTAAAAAAGAATAAAACAGTGATTTAATTGTTTTATAAAACAGACGGAATCAATTCCGTCTGTTTTTATTTTTGTTCGTGCATAGCTTTGTAGTAAGCAGCTCTACTGAGAGGCTCATATTCTTCCGTTTCGCCTAACATCACTAATTTATCATTAGCGGATTTTCTGAAACTATAATGAGCTAGATTTCCTGTTCGGGTGCAAATCGCATGCACTTTGGTTACATATTCCGCTGTGGCCATCAAAGCAGGCATCGGTCCAAAAGGATTTCCTTTAAAATCCATATCCAATCCGGCTACAATAACTCTGATTCCACTATTAGCTAAATCATTGCATACAGCGACAATTTCGTCATCAAAAAATTGAGCCTCATCGATACCTACCACATCACAACCACTTGCTAAAAGCCTGATGTTTGAAGAAGCAGGAACAGGAGTCGAGCGGATTTCATTAGCATCGTGTGAAACCACTTTTTCCTCATCATATCGAGTATCTATCGAGGGTTTAAAGATTTCAACTTTCTGTTGGGCAAATTGGGCTCTCTTGAGTCTTCGAATGAGCTCTTCGGTTTTTCCCGAAAACATAGAACCACAGATAACTTCTATCCAACCAAATTTTTCTTGATGATTTACAGGATTTTCGAGAAACATTTTTTTTGATTTCTTTTACTAAAAAATAGAATAGTTTTTATTACTTTGTATCGCAAACAAATATAGACAAAAACCCAGATTTCACTCCAAATAATTATCAATTAATTATGAAAAATAAATTAGAAGCAGAACTAATCAGCATCGCACATCGTGTTTTGAAGCTAAAAGGCAAATCTGAAATTGCTCAGTTACATAAAGAAGCTAGAGAATTGTATGAAAAGCTTTCGGTTTTGCGATTTGCAGAAGAACAGCTATCAGACGACAACCCTACTATAACTTCTCTTTCAGAAATTGAAGAGAAACTAGAGGATTATAGTTCTGCTCACGATGATATTAGTACAGAAACTCCTGAGCCTCCTCAAGAAATAATCTCTTTTACTGAAGAGAAAGAAGAAATTAAAGAAATCTCTGTTGCTGAGGTTGAAGACACAACGCCTGTTATAGAGGAAGAAAAACAGCCTGAAGTTACTGTGGAAACGAAAGAAGAAACCTCTGAACCTGCTGAGCAACTTCTTCGCTTTGAAGATTTTGAAGCTACATTAACACAAGCAAAACCCGGAAAATCTGTTAACCAACAAATTGTTTTTGAGGATTTCATACCTCAAACCGAAGAACCTATATTTGTTCCGGTTCAAGCAGAAAAAATAGAGAAAGTCGAAAAAGAAACTGTTATCGCTACACCTAAAAACGTTTCTATAAACGATGCTGTTAAGAAGAATTTCAACATCGGGCTCAATGATAGAATCGCTTTTGAATTTCACCTTTTCGCAGGAAGCAGCGAAGATTTCAACAGAGTGATTTCGCAGTTAACTACTTTTTCAAATTTTGATGAAGCGAAAGACTTTATCGAAAACCTTGTGAAACCTGACTATAACAACTGGGAGAATAAAGCGGAGTTTGAAGCTCGTTTTATGGAAATTATCGAAAGTAACTTTTTATAATGTCAAAACTCTATATCGTCCCTACTCCTATCGGAAATCTCGAAGACATGACTTTCAGAGCTATCAAAGTTCTGAAAGAGGCTGATTTGATATTGGCTGAAGACACTCGAAACAGTAGTAAATTACTCAAACATTTCGAGATTGACACTCCGATGCTAAGCCACCACATGCATAACGAACACAAAACAGTAGAATCACTTATAAAGAGACTCCAATCAGGAGAAGTAATAGCGCTAATTTCTGATGCCGGAACCCCTGCTATCTCAGATCCGGGATTTTTACTCACCAGAGCTTGTGTCGAGAATCAAATCGAAGTAGAGTGCTTGCCTGGAGCAACAGCTTTTGTTCCTGCTTTAGTAAACAGCGGACTCCCGAATGACCGTTTTGTTTTCGAAGGATTTCTTCCTGAAAAAAAAGGCAGACAAACTCGTTTTTTAGCCTTAGCGGAAGAAACCCGAACCATGATTTTTTATGTTTCTCCTCATAAACTCCTAAAAACTCTAGAGGAATTCATTCAATACTTTGGCTCAGACAGAGCCGTATCCGTTTCAAGGGAACTCTCTAAGTTACACGAAGAAACCTTCAGAGGAACAGCTCAAGAAGTATTGACTCACTTCAGTCAAAAAACCATAAAAGGTGAAATTGTCGCTATCGTTGGAGGAAAGCGATAATATATATTATTTAGGAGTCCAAAAAATCTTCTATTATTATACTTTGATATATATGAACAAAAAAAATGTTTACAGATTTGTATTTCAAAGAAATAGTTGTACTTTTGCACTCCCTTAATTGGGAATGGAATGTTTAATTTAAAATTTTTATTGTGAACACATTAAGCTACAAGACAGTTTCAGCAAACAAAGCCACAGTACAAAAAGAGTGGATTGTTGTTGATGCGGAAGGGCATAATTTGGGTCGTTTAGCTACAAAAGTTGCGATGCTTTTGAGAGGTAAATACAAACCAAGTTATACACCTCACGTGGACTGTGGAGATAATGTCATCATTATCAATGCAGAAAAAATCAACCTAACCGGAAACAAACTTGATGACAAGACGTACATCCGTCACACAGGTTATCCGGGAGGACAAAGAAGTTTAACAGCTAAAGAAATTCAGGCAAAAAACCCTGCAATT
>JBEBUB010000214.1:0-3362 GCA_040393445.1 Flavobacterium beibuense | reverse complement strand
TAAAAATTGATGATTCTTGGAAAGCGGTGTTAGAAAACCAGTTCAGCTCTCCGTATTTCACTTCTCTTATCGAATTCGTAAAACAACAATATGCCACTCAGACCTGCTACCCAAAAGGAAGTCAGATTTTTGCGGCTTTTGACCGATGTAAATTCGAAGAGGTAAAAGTAGTCATCTTAGGGCAAGACCCTTATCACGGACCCGGACAAGCCAACGGACTTTGTTTTTCTGTTAATGACGGAATTACTTTTCCGCCTTCGCTTATCAATATTTTCAAAGAAATTCAGAGCGATTTAGAAAAACCTTTTCCAAAAACCGGAAATCTCGAGCGATGGGCAGACCAAGGCGTACTTTTGTTGAACGCCACTTTAACTGTCGAACAATCTAAACCCGGAAGTCACCAAAATCAAGGCTGGGAAACTTTTACGGATGCAGTTATCAAAGCCGTATCAGACCACAAAGAAAATGTCGTTTTCTTGCTTTGGGGCGGATTTGCCAAAAGCAAAGCTTCACTGATTGATAAAAATAAACATCATATCTTAACCTCCGGGCATCCGTCACCGATGAGTGCTAACAGAGGATACTGGTTCGGGAATAAACATTTCAGCAAAACCAATGAGTTTTTGAAATCCAAAGGTTTACAAGAAATCGACTGGTAATTCAAATAAATTATGAAACCATACCTTATTTTAATTTTTACACTTTTATGTACTGTGTGTTCTTCTCAGAGCATAAACAATGAACTTTATAGTTTAATCAAAGTGAAAAAAGAAAAAGCAGTTGTAATCCTTTTCCCTTGTTTTCCTTGTGATGCAAAACATACCCAACAAGAAGCTCCTTTTCTGAAAGAATTAGAAAATGCAGAAATAAGCATTGTTTTACTCAACGAGAATCAGAAATTATTTTTAGAAGAAAAGGATAAAACCAGAATTGTTGACCTCTTAAAAACTATTTTTAAAAAACATTCTTTATCTACATCAAATCTTTATATCGGAGGGTTTTCAAGCGGAGGAAATCTTACTGTTTTGATGGCTCAATACCTGATTCAACATTCCGATATTCACCCAAAAGGAATTTTTATAATCGACTCTCCTATTGATTTGGAGCAACTTTATTATAATTCAGAAAAAGATGTTGAAAGAAATTTTAATGAAACCTCAGTTATCGAAAGCAAATTTATAATTGACTTACTCCAAAACGCTCTCGGAAACCCTAAAACTGACAAAGAAAATTATATTCGCTATTCTCCTTTTTTAAGTTCCGAAAAAGAACAAGTTTATTTAAAAGATTTACAAAATATCAAAATTAGATTTTATTCTGAGCCAAATGATGAGTGGTACAAAAACAATCGAGAAAGAGAATACCAAGAGTTGAACACTTTTCAGTTAGAAAAAGCGAATGAATATCTTAGTAATTCCGAACTTATTTTAACCAAAAATAGAGGATACAGAGCCAACGGACAAAGGCATCCTCATTCTTGGAGTATTGTAGATGGACAGGATTTGATAAACTGGATTTTTTCCGAATAAAACCTACTAAATGTTTGACCAAACACCAAAAAAATTTGACCGCATCGTCGGGATTCTGATTCAGTTGCAATCCAAAAAGATTGTCAAGGCTCAAGATTTGGCTGAGCGTTTTGAAGTGAGCCTCAGAACCATTTACCGAGATATCCGAACTCTAGAAGCTTGTGGTGTCCCGATTTATAGCGAAGCTGGTGTTGGTTATTCTTTAGTCGATGGCTACCGATTACCTCCGGTGATGTTTACCAAAGAAGAAGCAGTGAGCTTTATCACAGCCGAAAAACTGATGCAACACTTCACGGATACGAATCTGAAAAAACATTTCCAATCCGCTCTTATCAAAATCAAAGCAGTGCTGAAAGATTCCCAAAAAGACTGGATAGAATCCGTAGAATCAAAAATGTCAGTCACTCCGGCTACGCATTTTTTCAACAAAGATATTCCTGATGCACTAGAAATTTTAATCGAAAGTATTGCTGAGAAAAAACAGGTTGTGATGACCTACGAAAGTATCGAAGCGGAGCATCCATCCCAGAGAACCATAGAACCTGTAGGTGTTTTTCACGAACATAACTTTTGGTATGTGATGGGATATTGTCATTTGAGAAAAGATTATAGACAATTCAGAGCTGACCGAATTATCAGTATTTCACGAAGTGATAAATCTTTCACCAAAACACATCAAGATTTAGACTTTTACCGACAAAAACCCGATACTGAAAACAAGAGCTTGGTTCGCTTCAAAATAGACAGAAGTGTTTCTAAATTTCTTCATTTCAACCGAAATTTTTATGGTTTTACGAAAGAAATCAAACATAAAGATGATGTCGAAATGCACTTTGAGGTCGATTACAAAAACCGTGGAATGGCTCGCTGGTTTATGATGTTTGCCGATTGGGCAGATATACTCGAACCTGAGGAGTTTAAACAAGAAGTGAGAGAGCTAATGGCTAAATCACTCAAAAGAATGGAAAAATAAATTTAGCCACAAATCACACAAATCAATTCGTGAAAATCTGTGTAATTCGTGGCTTTTGCTAAATTATCTCTCCCAAAAGAAAGGAGGCTCAATCCCTAAGGCTCTCAGATAAACATATCCTTGTCCTCTGTGGTGAATTTCGTTGTCAATAAAATACAACAGATTTTGATATACCGGAAATTCATATTGCCCAAAAAGATTGTGACTTTCTCTGAATCCTTCTGCTGTGATTTTGTTGAAATATTCGTTGATTAGCTCTGTTGATTCGTCCCAAGCTTTAAGGATGTCAGCTTTGGTTTTGATGTTTTCTCTTTTCTCATCAAACGGAACCGATTCACGATTTACGATTTCTTTGAGTCCGGGAGCAGCAATGGCTAAAAGTTCTTTCGCTAATTCCGAAAATGGCCGCATCCCTCCTACTGAAAATTCAAATAATTCTTTTTCCGGAAAAGCCTCGATTACTCTTCGAGTTAGTCTTCTGTGACCTTGCCAATGTTCTAAAAATTCTGCTGTGGTTAAAAATGTTGCACTCATAAAGTTTTGTTTTTAATTGTTATGAAGCAAAGGTAAATAGGGCTAATGACAACAGTATGTCAGTTGATTTTAAAAAATAACATTTTATGCACAAAGACATTTTGTCAGTTTTTTATTTTCAATTTCAATAGTTTTCCGACATTTTATACAATGAATTTTGATTCTACTGACATTTTTCGATAATTTTTCTAATGGCATAATGATTGTCTACTACTGGTCACGCTAGTAAAAGCGAAACGAAAAAACTAACAGTAAAGGAAAATTATAAAACTATGAGTAAAATAATCGGAATCGATTTAGGAACAACCAACTCGTGTGTTTCTGTA
>JBEBUB010000213.1:0-3366 GCA_040393445.1 Flavobacterium beibuense | reverse complement strand
CTGTGGTAACAGGTGACTGAGAAACAGTAGCAACACTATCTAAGCTACAGAAAATGTTTTGAGGATATGAAAAGTCTACTTGAGGGTCTGTAAGCGGAGTGATATGTAAATCAAATTCTAACACAGCCGTACAACCTGCAGTAATCTGTGTAACTAACACATAGATAGTTTGTCCGTCATATCCCTCATAAAGTTCAGGATTCATAATAGGATTCACTCCAGCTTCAGCATCTGCTTGAGTCTCAAAATACTGTATTGTATAGTCAGCCAAGTTTAATCCATCTAAGATTACTGGAGTATTTTGAGTTAAATCAAAGATTGCTGTAGCTGTATCGTCACACACATATAAATCTTCCGGTGTTCCTAATTCTAATACTACAGGAGGGTAGAATTCGATAATAACTGAATCTGAAGCCGTACAAACAGAAGCCGTATATGAAGCTTCCACCATATATTCTCCTGACTCTGTAACTAGCAAATCAGGGCCTGTTTCTCCTACGATAACCTCATCATTTAAATACCAAACAAAGTCATAATCGTCAGGGTCTAGACCACTTTCGATTAAATATTGTGCTCCTTCACACAATGCAGTTTGTTCGTTTACCAATAAGTCTGCTCCAAGCTCTATATCTCCAATACTAAAACTTCCTCCATTCAAGAATACAGCTGAATCAAATGCTGAATCTCCTCTATCTTGAATAACTAACTTAATATGATATGTAGTACCTGGAACAACATCAGCTTCAGCTACCATAGGAATAGTCATTCCATTATAGACAATTGGGTCTTCCATAACCGGTAAACCATTAGGGAATCCATAAAATGCCCCAAAATACTCAGGGTTTGCGGATCCACAACCACCATTATATAAATTGTCTCTAATAGTTACTACTGAAATAGGAATATTTGGATTACTAGGCAAAACAGCTAAATTACTTGTTACACCAGTAGTGGTATTTGTCAAGAAAAATGCAAAAGCATCCGAGAAATCACATTGGAAATTACCATATTCTTCAGAAGCAAATATAAAATCAAAACTGATATGCTCAATAAGTGGTATGAAATCGAATTCAAGTATAGTAGCATTCAAATAAGTACTAGGAGCAATTCCAACAGATTCTAAATAGGTTGTTAATTGAGCGTCTCCAGGCCAATCAAAAGCACCATCGCCTACATCCATAGTGTTTGGTCCCGGAGCGTTCAGAACACTTCCTGTAGTTAACACTATACCATAGTCAAAAGGGAAATCAGACTCACTTTTGTTAAAGTATCCTATACCATTAGTAGAATTAAAATTAGTTCCTGTACTCCATGTAATATTTGAAATCTGTGCACATTGACTATCAATCAAAACATCTGTTATTAATTCCGGAATAGTGTAATCTGCTACACTTGTATAGATTGGTGGTGGTGGCGTAGTTATGCAAACATCAAAAGTTGTAGTTTGTCCAGGAGTTGCTGTAGACGTGTAAACTCTTAATTTATATGTCTCTCCTACCACAAGATTGTTCAATACTGTTTCATTTCCTGTGATACATTGTTGTTGCGTTAGAGCCTCACATTCACCAGAATACAAAGAAGCATTAAGGAATTGTCCCACAACATTACTGAAAGTCACAATATGAGCAGATGAAGTTGCTTCGAATTCAAACCAAACATCATCATCTGGCGTACCAAAACAAGTAGTAGGTACAGCAGACGGTGTTGCTCCAAACACTGTGCCTGAAACAAAATCAATACAGTCTAATTCAGGATTTACAGGTACTGTAATAGCTCCTTCACAATCGTTATTTATTAATAATGTGTAAGGTCCTGCCCAATTACTATTTCCATCTACAGCTCCACAAAGAGCTCTCACATAATATACATACAAAGTTCCTGCAGTCATTCCAGTTGCTCCAAATTGAGCTACACCTGTAACAGCATCCCAAGAAAGAGCATCAGCTGCTTGAACAACTACTCCATCTGGGGTTGTGTCTCCAGGAGCAGGGCTGCCAATAGGAAGAATTACATATTCCCATTCCTCTGCACTACCTACTTCTACCCACTGTAAAGTTGCTGTAGTTTCTGTAATATCTAAAGCTGTTAAATTTTGTGGTTTTGGACATGGAGGAGGAGTACAACTTACCAGAGTTTCGAATAACAAAGTATTTTGAGATCCCACTCCTGGTTGTTTAACAAATATTTGTTCATCAAAAGGGTCTATAATTGAAATTCCAACTTCTCCAGCAAAAGCTCCACCAGCATTCCAGAATAATGTAAAAGGAATATCATGACAAAGAGGTACTTGAACTGTAGTTGCAGCTCCTACCGGCATCTCTAACACATGAATAGTAATACCATTTTGAGCAACTGTCATGGTGTTACCATTCCATCCGTCTCCAAAAGTATCGGTTAGGTTGAATGTATATAAACATTGGTCAACAGCATCACAAATTGTAGTATCAAAAGCAACCGGACCTCTCCAATCACTCAAATCATCCGGAGCACAAACAGCTCGAACATATACTTCATATTGTGTAGCTGCTGTTAATCCTGTATAAATATATGGATTATCTGTTGTAGTAATAATTTCCGGCTCTGTTCCGTCAGGATATCCTGAACCTAAGGGTTGAACAATAACTTCCCAGATTGTAGCTGTACCAGCTTCTACCCAAGAAATCTCAACATCATTCATATTGATTTCCCCAATAGCCACACTCGTAGGTTTAGGACATGTCGGAGGAGTACAGTTTACAACTTCTGTAAACAACATGGTGCCTTGCGCTCCTGTCCCTGCCGGCTTAGTATAAATTGTTTCTCCAAAAGTATCTACAACAGTAACTCCTACCTCACCTGCAAAATTTCCACCAGTATTCCAAAACAACGAAAACGGAATACCATCACAAAGAGAAACCTGAACAGAAGTAGAGGCTCCTCCTGGCATTTCCAACACCTGAACAGTAATACCATTTTGAGAAACGGTCATGGTATTACCATTCCATCCGTCTCCAAAAGTATCGGTTAGGTTGAATGTATATAAACATTGGTCAACAGCATCACAAATTGTAGTATCAAAAGCAACCGGACCTCTCCAATCACTCAAATCATCCGGAGCACAAACAGCTCGAACATATACTTCATACTGTGTAGCAGCTGTTAATCCTGTATAAATATATGGATTGTCTGTTGTAGTAATGATTTCCGGTTCTGTTCCGTCAGGATATCCTGAGCCTATGGGTTGAACGATAACTTCCCATGTCGTAGCTGTACCAGCCTCTACCCACGAAATCTCAACATCATTCATATTGATTTCTCCAATGGCAACACTCGTAGGTTTAGGACAAGTCGGAGGAGTACAGTTTACAACTTCTGTAAACAACATGG
>JBEBUB010000212.1:0-3369 GCA_040393445.1 Flavobacterium beibuense | reverse complement strand
AAATTGCTGTTTTTGACCAAGGAAATTTCTTTTCAAAAGACGAACTCGTAAACGATAAGAAATACGAGTATCAGTATCTGTCTGATATGGATTTCGACAAAGCCAAAGAAATTGCAGCAGAGAGTTACGAGGCACTTTTATACGTTCCAAGTGGAGTTGATAAACAAGATTTGACTACCAAAATTGAATACCTTTCAGATAACAGCCCAAGTATGGAATTTATCTATAGCTTGGAGAATATTATCGAAGATAAAATCACTAAACTCAACATTGAAAGCTCTGGAGTTGACTATTCGATTATCGAAAATTCTAAAGTAGATGCCAATATTCATTTGGCAAAATTCTCTGGAGAAGACAGCGTAAAAGGGCTCAACGGAATCAAAATCGCTATTGGTTCCATCTTCGGGTACCTTATTATGATGTTCATTATGATTTACGGAAACTTCGTAATGCGAAGTGTAATCGAAGAAAAAACAAACCGTATTATCGAAATCATCGTTTCTTCTGTGAAACCTTTCCAACTGATGATGGGTAAAATCCTAGGAAATTCACTAGCAGGATTGCTTCAGTTCTTTATTTGGGCTGTAGTAGGTGTAATTCTGTATTTTGTGGCAGCAAGCTTTTTCGGATTAAATATGGGAGGCAGCGCTACAGCTATGAGCGAAGTGAGTTCACAAGTTTCTGAGACAGATAAAGCGCAATTGATGCAAACTCTTTCGTTGTACTTTGAAACTATTGTGAGTGATTTGCCATGGGTAACTATCATTCTTTCGTTTTTCGTATTCTTTGCAGGAGGTTATTTCTTGTATAGTTCGATCTATGCGGCCATCGGAGCGGCTGTAGATAACGAGACCGATTCGCAACAATTCTTGATGCCTATCATCATGCCACTTATGTTGGCTGTTTATATCGGGTTTTTTACCGTAATGGATGATCCTCACGGTTCTGTAGCTGTAGTTTTCTCACTTATTCCGTTTACTTCGCCAATTGTGATGTTGATGAGAATTCCGTTTGGAGTACCGCTTTGGCAGATTATTTTGAGTGCTGTTTTGTTGTATGCAACGTTCCTTTTTATCGTATGGGCAGCCGCCAAAATATATAGAGTAGGTATTTTGATGTATGGTAAAAAGCCAACTTGGAAAGAGCTGTATAAGTGGATGAAATATTAGACTTTTTTAGGATTTCCGGATGAAAATAGCACTCATAGGTGAATATAGCCGATTGCACAACTCTTTAAAAGAAGGGTTGCAAGAGCTTGGTCACGAAGTGCTTTTGGTCGGGATGGGAGATGATTTCAAGAAATTCCCTACAGACCTGAATTATGATGCTAAAACCACTCGTAAATCTATTTTTTCGATTCCGAATAAGATTTGTATCAGACTTTTTGGTTGGGATTTATCCATACCCGAAAGAGGAATTCGCTTTTGGAGAATATTGCCTAAGTTGAAAGATTATGACGTAGTGCAACTCATCAACGAAACTCCCGTACAGACTTTTGCATGGTTGGAGAAAATCATTCTTAAAAAACTCATTAAGCAAAACAAAAAGACATTTTTGCTCTCTTGTGGAGCAGATCATGTTTCGATTAAATTTATGGTCGAAGGTGGTTTTCGTTATGGTTTGCTTGACCCTTATTTCGAAGATAAATCATTGGCTCCATATTATACTCATTCTTTGAAATACCTCAAAAAACCGTATCAAAAAATATCGGAATTTTTATATCAAAATGTCAATGGAGTCATTGCTTCAGATTTTGATTATGTGTTGCCTTTACAAGGGAATCCGAAGTTTTTGGGGCTAATCCCAAATCCGATAAATACGAATAAACTAGAAGTTGTTCCTTTGAGCAGAGAAGGTAAAATCGTGATATTTTTAGGCATCAACCGAAATGCTCGATATAAAAAGGGAATTCCGTATTTCGAAAAAGCATTAGAAAGAATCAAACAGCTCTATCCTGATAAAGTCGAAGTGGTTGTTGTGGAGAACTTGCCTTATGCAGAATATATAAATGCTTATAATAGATGTCATATTTTACTAGATCAAATCTTTAGTTATGACCAAGGTTATAACGCTTTGGAAGCTATGGCAAAAGGAAAGGTAGTTTTTACAGGAGTTGAAAAAGAATTCCGAGACTATTTCGAACTTCAAGAAGACGAAATTGCTATCAATGCTTTGCCTGATGTCAATTATTTGGTAGAAAAACTTTCCTACTTGATAGAAAATCCCAATAGAATCTTTGAAATTTCAAAAAAATCTAAAGAGTTTATACTAAAAAAGCATTCGTTTATTGATATATCACAAAAATATATTAAAATTTGGATGGATACCTAAAATGATATTACCTTTGCACTATTCAATCGAAAGCTTATGAAAACAAAATACATTACTTTAGGATTATTCTTGTTAGGTACTTTAGCAGTAGCGGCTCAAGAACCTATAGACAAAAATAAAGAAACCACTTCTATAGAGCAAACAAAACCTGCTAAAGAAGTTGAATTGAGCAAAGAAGAGCAAGATAGAATTGCTAAAGAAGCTAAGGCACAAGAAAAAATAAAAGCTGCTCAACAAAAACAAATCGCAAAGCTGGAAAAACAACAAGAAAAACAGCTAAAAAAGGAAGCTAAGGCTATTGCAAAAGCTGAAAAGCAAGCCAAAGCCCAACTTAAAGCCGAAAAGCAATATATCAAAGCCTCTGATAAATATACTAAAGCCAAAATCGCTTTAGAAAAAGACAGAAATAAATTTGAAAAGAACAAACTCAAAGGCAAGTTGTCTTCGATAGAAGAACAGAAGCAGGAGCTGAAATTGAAAGACAAAGAGATGAAGTTGAAAGAATTAGAATTCAAAATGCAACAAGCACAGCGAAAAGCCGGAAAATAACCCTATTAAACACAAAACAAACTTGTATTACACTAAAAAAAGCCGCAAAGTATTTTCTTTGGGGCTTTTTGATTTTTTGTGTAATTTCAATTATAATTTCAAATAAAAATCTTTGACTAGTTCTTTAAATTCAGGAGTATATTCATGTCTTTCTATTTCCAAAATCAACGTGTCTGTAATTAGTTTTTCTGGGTTATTGGCTTTTGAAAAAGCAATCAAACTACGTTTTGTTTTAGCTGTTGAAGTGCCTTTTACATGGGTGATTTTTATAGGATATAATGATTCTTTTTTCGCTAGTTTTAGAAAGTTTTCTTCTTCTTCAAACGGAATGATAACCGAGAAAATTCCGTCTTCTGCTAAGAGTATAGAGGCGCTTTTTACGAGTTCGTCAAAAGGCAAAATGTCATAAAATCGAGCTTTGCTTCGTGCTTCGTCTTCAATTAAATTGTTAGGCTTAAAAAATGGCGGATTACAAACAATCAAATCATA
>JBEBUB010000211.1:0-3399 GCA_040393445.1 Flavobacterium beibuense | reverse complement strand
GTGGTATCTAGTGGTTTCTATCTAAAGTGTCAAGGATTGTCCTGCCGGGAAAAAACGGTGGATGTCCATGGGAGCGGGGGAGTTGGCCCTTGATAGATCCGGCTTTACCTGTTAAACAACAGGGAGATGGCGATGGTAAAAAAGACTCCGGACACGACTCCGGAACGGACAGCTTCTGCCCCCCTCGGGCAGAGGAAAAGAGCTATTGGCTCGCGTGGTACCAAAGGAACAGGAGCGCGTGAAGCGTCGGAGGCGTCGGAGTCTGAGAGCACCGAACCGATCCTGCTGGAGCTGACCGACCGGCTTGATACCGGCTCTCCGGTGCCGCTCTATCAGCAGATCTCCTCGCAGATCGAGGAATGGATCGAGACAGGGCGGCTCCAGTGCGGTGACCAGCTGGCTTCCGAGCGTCGGATGACCGAGCTGCTGGGCGTTAGCCGCCGGACCGTACGTGCCGCGTTGAGCGCGCTGATTGAGCGCCGCTATCTCTCCGCTGCTCACGGTCGGGGGAATTTCGTGCTTGAGCCGCCGAACCGCCGTCCCCGTCATTTTCTGGCGCTGGAGCGTTTCAGCGCGAGCCACTGGGGCGGGCATCCGCGTCACTACGATCTGATCCATGAAGCCGAGGTGCAGGGAAACGGGCAGGTGCACTACAAGTACGCGCCTACGCTGGAAATGCTGCGCGAGCTGCTGATGAATCCCCCTCAGGGCTATGATGGCATTCTGATCTACCGGCCCCATCAGGAATGGCTCGATGAGATGAAGTCGTTCGATGCCGAGTTTCTCGAGAGTCTTCCGCTGCCATTTGTGATCGGAACGGCGCTGAACTTCGTCTCTCCCGACCATCAGGCGCAGACCTTTGCCGCCACGCAGGAAATGATCCGGCTGGGGCACCGCGAGATCGCGATCATCACCGGCCATATCGATCAGGAGTTTATGAGAATCGCCAGCGACGGCTACCGGCAAGCCTTGGAGGAAGCAGGGCTGCCATGCCGTGAGGAGAATCTGCTCCTGCTACCTTGGGAAGAAGCCTCCACGCTGGAGGAGTCGATCGTCGCCTTTCTCGCGAAGCGGCAGTTCACGGCGGTGATGGTCGTCGGGAGCGCCTTTTCCATCCCGTTTGAGCGGGCATTTCAGCGTTCCTCTGTTCTGATTCCCGACGAGCTTTCCGCGTTTTTCATCACCGAGCGGTATATGTTCGACGAGCTGACCACGCGTTGGAGCGGTCTCGCTTACCCGGATTGTGAGGTGATCGCCCGCTGCCTTTCCGCGCTCTCCGAGCTGAGCCATGGGCTCGCTAAAGGGCCGGTGCAGGAGTTGATCCCCCCGGAGCCGGTCAAAGGGGCGACCTGCCGGGCATTATAACCCTCCGTAGAGGGGGGGCAGGAAGGGAGATGTTGGGGATTGACAACTAAAATCGCAAAGTGGTACCTTGTGGTCACTTATGTCCCCCCGGCATCTCCTTTCGGCCTCATGCAGAGGCGTTTCCCTTCTTGAGATTTTGCTGGCGATTGCGGTCATCGCGGCATTGGCATCCCTGCTGTTTTCCGCGACGCGAAGTGTCATAGGGAAGGCGAATGAGTCAAAGTGCATGGCTAATCTCAAGACGATCTCCGTCGCCTCTGCCGCCTACTCGGCGGAGCATCAGGGCAAATGGCCCCCCAGTCAAACCGGTGGACCGGTCTACTCCAATGCGTTGATCCCTTACCTCGGGGAGGTATATGGGAGAGGGCACCCCGCCTTTATGAAAAGCCCGTTCATCTGCCCGAACTCCCGGCAGGATCTTCCGGAGGGCACGTACCGGCATCTCGGCGTCTATACGCCCACCTCCTATACGTGGCCCGGCGGTACGAAGCAGGCAAACCGCTACGGGCTTACCTATGCCCAAAACGTCTTCGCTCCCGGAAGCGGCAACGTCTACGCCATGCCCACCCGCGCCGCCGTGGAGCGGCCCGGACGCGCCATGCTTTATATGGAGTACGACGCTCACTACGTCGTCAATCAGGCCATGGTGGCCCGTGAGGAAACCGGGGAGGCGCTGGCCCTCCGCCACGATGGCCGGATCAATGTCGCCTTTGTAGACGGCAGCGTACGAACCATGACCTACACGGCGATTCTCAATGAAAACAACGCGACCCTCAACCCGTTCTGGCACGGGAAAGGCAAGTAATCATTTACTATGATACGACTGATCCTGAAAACCGTTTTTCTCACCGCCATGGGCACGCTGCTGCTGGGGCGGATTGCCGTCGCAGAGGAGTTACCGATAGCTGTGGTAGGAGGCCAGAGCTTTGCCCATCGGGAGATGGAGGCGATTATCGCGCAGGTTCTGAAAGAAGAACTGCCCGAGGTGACCTACCAGCAGTTTGCGACGCACCTTCCGGCAGAGGAGTTTTCCCGCTACCGGATGGTGATCCTCTCGGGGAGCGCGGAGGAGGGGGCCGACTATGGTAGTGAAGAAGCGTCGGCGACCGTGATCGGATATGTGGAGAACGGGGGGCGGCTGCTGTTGATCCGAAACGCCCCTCAGCGGTTCGTGGCAGAGGGGCGGGGCAGTGGTCCTGTTGGCGCCAGTATCTATCATCGTATGAACCCGACCTCCGCGATCCACCAGCCGGATGCCGCGATTCTGCGCGACGTTGTGGAGCCGGGTGGTTCCCCCGGTTCTCCTAGTTCTCCCTTCTGGCTGGCGGGTAACGTCCTGCTGAAAGATCAGGCCGGATGGGAGAAGATCGTGGGGACAGATCAGGCGATTCTGGTCGGACGTCAGTCCCTTGGCGAGGGGCGGGTCTACTACCTCGGAAGCGAGCTTTTCCGGGTCTTGAAGACCGGGAAAGAGCAGGAGAAAGAGCGTGAGGCCAGAGGCTGGGTGTGTCTGATCCGCAATATCGTGACCGAGCAGTAGCGGAGCTGTAGGAACCCCTCATTTAAAATTCTGTTTACAATAAAAATAAATATCTGGTACTCTGTGGTAACTAAAGAAAGCTTTCAAATGATGAAACCCCTCAGCTTCTCTTCTTTCCGAACAAAGGCAGCCGCAGTGGGAATACAGGCAGCTGCCGCGCTCGCGCTCTCTTCCCTTCCGCTTTCCGCGCAGACCTTCTGGAGTGGCAATGGCGATGGAACGACATGGTCCGACGCCGGTAACTGGACCAACGGCGTGCCGGATACCTCCAAGCAAACCCGCTTCACCAGCTTAATGGTCAATGAGCCGGTTACCGTTAACCTTCCTGCGCCCGCAGCGCTCGCCAATTTGAACTTTGTGATTAACGGAAACCGCTTGCTCACCTTTACCGGGGCGGCAATGCGGATCACAGGGACCACCGGGGTAGCCACCCGAAACATCAACAGCAGTGACGGTTCTGTGGCGGCGGGAACCATCACTTTCAATAATGAGGT
>JBEBUB010000210.1:0-3431 GCA_040393445.1 Flavobacterium beibuense | reverse complement strand
AATGCAACATTTTATAAAGGATAAAAACATTTATATAGAGACAAACCCAACTTCTAATTATTTAATTGGTACTTTTAAAAGATACTCAAAACATCCAATAACTAAATTTTACAATTTAGGATTAGAAATTGACGCTGAAACAATTAAGAATTGTCCTCAGTTATCAGTTTCTATTAATACAGATGACCAAGGTATTTTTTATACTTAATTATAAAATTATTTTTCGCTAATGGAAATAGAATTATAAAAATAAAAAGACGAAAATGGTAAACCAAAGTATAATTCGTCTATGATATATGAATATCTAGAGCGAATACGGATGATGGGAATGGGGCAGAGTTTTAAAGCTTAATGTCTTTTACAGATATATCATACTAATTGCATGAGAAAAGGCAAACAATTATAACCAATTAACCAACCATGACAGTAAAAAAAAGTGTTTTAGAAGCGAAATCTAATCAAGAGTTAGAGGAATATATAAAAGAAGGAAATCGATTTGTTCCTGAAGCCAAAATTTATGCTTACGAAATTCTTAAATCTAGAGGAAGAGAATTTTCTGAAGCTGAGACTGAAAGATTCTTGCGACTTATTGCTGAAGTAAATAAGTCGAAAGAAACTATAATACACCCCAATCATAAAAAAGCCGGGAATTTAATTTATTTATCAGGAGGTGTGGGTTTTGTTAATGCTATGTTGAGTCCTGTGCCTTTCAATACATCCGGGATAGTTATAGCTGTATTTGCTTTGGGTTTGCTATTCGGTATGGGATATTTGGTGAGTAAAGGTCACGATTGGTTGAAGTACGTTTTATTAGTTTTGATGGTTTTTGGGTTAATGGGGTTCCCAATTTTATTATCAAACCTATTATATAACCCTGTAGTTGGAATAATCAATATCGTTCAGACCATTTTGCAGCTTTATGCCCTTGTGTTACTTTTTAGAATACGATTGGATTGACTTTGTCGAATCTTCGATTTCATGCGGTAGCAAAGGGGAGAGTTTACCTCAAGATTATAAATTGAATTTGTCAAAAGGAATTGTTACTTTTGAAATTATCATTTCTGATTTTTAAGGAAAGAAAAAATTAAGTCAAAATAAAACAGAATCAGAAAGACAAAAAATTATTGACACACTATCTAAAAGTAATCACA
This sequence comes from Flavobacterium beibuense, assembly GCA_040393445.1. Classification (GTDB taxonomy): domain Bacteria; phylum Bacteroidota; class Bacteroidia; order Flavobacteriales; family Flavobacteriaceae; genus Flavobacterium; species Flavobacterium beibuense_B. The sequence goes on along the minus strand of JBEBUB010000210.1, from coordinate 2,280 downwards.
CCAACGCAAAGTTAATCGCTGAATTTATGTTGCAAAATGAGATTAAGCAAAAGAAAAGAATAAAGGACTTTTAAACAAACCTACTTAAAATGAAAAGAATAATTTTGACCCTTATTGGGGTGATATGTTCATCCCTAGCATCCGGACAAGAATCTAAAACTAGCCAATTGGATAGTTTATTTAATGCGCTACACCATAAAAATGCATTTAACGGAAATGTCTTAATAGCCGAAAAAGGAAATGTAATTTTTGAAAAGAGTTATGGTTATGCTGACGAAAGCTCAAAACGAGAATTGAATGCAGAATCTATTTTTGAACTGGCTTCGGTATCAAAACAATTCACAGCCATGGGCATTCTACTACTAGAGAAACAAGGGAAGTTGAAGAGTGATGATAAAATAGCTAAATACATTCCGGAGCTTGGTTTTTACGGAGATATCACCATTGCCAATTTATTAAATCACACAAGTGGTTTGCCGGACTATATGGAGCTATTTGAAGAGAAATGGGACAAAACAAAATTTGCGATCAATCAAGACATTGTAGAGATGTTTGCTACACATAAGCCAGAGCTGCTTTTTAAGCCTAACGAAAAGTTTGACTATAGCAATACGGGCTATGCGCTGCTGGGTTTAATCATCGAAAAAGCATCCAATATGTCTTTTGAAGATTATCTGAAAGTCAATATTTTTGACCCTTTAAAAATGCAAAATACTTTTGTGTATAGAAGCCGATTTAAACCTAAGAAAATAGAAAACTACGCTTATGGATATGTTTTAGATAGTTTAGGTAACAAAGCTCTTACGGATAGTTTCGGTAAAAACTATTTGAGTTATTATCTCGATGGGATTGTAGGTGACGGAATGGTTAACTCAACCGCTAGAGACTTGCTGATTTGGGATAGAGCTTTATATACAAACCAATTCATAGATGATAACGACAGAAACAAACTCTATCAATCTTCAACAACTGCTGACGGAAAAGAGAACACTTATAGCTATGGTTGGTTTGGTACAGAAAATGATAAATATGGTGAGATTGTCAGCCATTCCGGAGGTTGGGCAGGTTATGTTACTTTTATAGAAAGACATTTGACCAACGATAAAACGATTATTCTTTTACAGAACAACAGCTTACCTTCAACCAAATTAAGTACTAAAGAAGTCAGACAAATATTGTATAATGAGAAAATCGTTATAGAAAAGCAGAGAATTTTGAAGTCTGAAGATTTAGATCAGTATTTAGGCGTGTATGCAAATGAGAATTTTCCGATGAAAATTACCATTACAAAAATTGACAATGTTTTGTATGCTCAAGCCACCGGGCAGAATACCATACCGCTAGATGCCTATGAGAACGATACGTTTAAATTTGAACCTGCCGGAATTAAAATGATGTTCCATGTCGCAGAAAACTCTTTTGAACTGAATCAAGGCGGAATGAAAATAACCTTTAAAAAAGAATAAATGAAAAGCCGACTATCAGTCGGCTTTTGTTTAGAGTATTATTATTCCGTTTTGTTGGCATTTGAGTTTGTATTGACTTATATAAGACACACACAGTATGGCCAAAATAATTAACGGATAAACCGTATGAAACATAGAGTCACCCATCGCCATGTGAGCAATAAATGCCGATATAAAACTAATCGATAGACCAATATAAGCAACTTCTCTAACCAACCGTACAGGCATCCATAGAGCTACAGCAGCTAATCCTTTAGCGACAGCTAATTCGATACGGAAATAATCTGGGAAGCCCAAGTGTTGAAAGGCTACTTTCAGATCCGGATTAGACAAATAAGCAAAAGTTGAAAAGGCCATGGCTAAGGATATCAGCCCTGTTGAAATGTAATAAGTAATGTTTAATGCTTTCATTTTTTTTATAGTTTAATTATTTATGCGATAAAATTACTTACATTAGCTAACCGTTTGTTACTAGTAAACAAAAGGTTAGTAGTAACATTCGAGTTACTCACCTTAGACTATGGAAGAAAAAATCACGTTTTCGGAAACGCAATGCACCAAACAACTCAACGGAGTTGAAGATGCCCTCTATGTGATAGGAGGCAAATGGAAATTGCGAATTATCATTGCTCTAAATAATGGACATACCCGTTTTAACGACCTGCAACGAACCATAAAGGGGATTTCGGCTAGAGTCCTATCGAACGAATTAAAACAATTAGAACTCAACGGTCTCGTAAAAAGAACTGTACAGCCCGACCAGTTTCCTGTTATAATAGCATATCAAGCTACGGAGTATGCCACGACACTCAAA
>JBEBUB010000209.1:0-3432 GCA_040393445.1 Flavobacterium beibuense | reverse complement strand
CTCTTTTCTTGGTTGTAAATCCGGGTTCAAAAACCTTTTTGAAGTGATTTTTCGGAATTCCTTTTCCGTTGTCTTCGACTTTGATTTTCAGAAAACGAGGTTCGTCTTCGATAGAAACTGCAATTTTCCCTTTTCCTTTGGTGGCATCCACAGCATTTTTAATCAGGTTTTCAATTGTCCAACTATGTAAAATCGGGTTAAGCATCAAATAAACCGGATAGTCCGGAGCTGTTAGGCTAAACTCCACTTGACTCGAAAAACGAGATTTAAGATAATCGTAAGAATTTTTTGTAAGCTCCACTACATCAACTTTTTCCAAAACAGGTTCAGAACCAATTTTCGAAAAACGGTCGGCTATGGTCTGCAGGCGAACCACATCTTTTTCCACTTCTATAATGGTCGTTTCATCGACATTATCAGCTCTCATAATCTCTAACCAACCCAAAAGCGAAGAAAGCGGTGTCCCGATTTGATGAGCGGTTTCCTTTGCCATTCCTGCCCATAATTTGTTTTGAGCAGACATTTTATTTGTACGGAAATAACTCACAATTACAGCTGCAAATAAAAAGATAATCAGCAATAAAGCCAGTGGGTAATAAGTGAGTTTTGTGAGTAAAGGGGAATTTCCGTAGTATAAATATTGAACCTTGTCTTCAAAACTTATTATAATTGGTTCGTTTTGACGTTTGTATTTTTCTATGAGATTTCTGGAAACTTTTTTAAATTCATCATCAGTTAGCTCAATGTTATTTCTTTTCTCTACTCTTCCCTTTTCATCGGTCAATATCAAAGGAATAGAGGTGTTTTTTGACAAAATTTCCAAAACTAAAGGTAAGTCTGTGTCTAATTCAGAAATATTGAGTGTTTTTTGAGCTTCAGCCCAAAGCTCCATTTTGGTTCGCTCTTCTTCTTTTACTTTTTGGAAAAAGACATAGGTGTTCCACAAAATGAGTGTTACCACCAAAAAGGAACCCAAAATGAGAATCCAACGTAATGTATTTCTTTTTTCTGAAAAGTTCATTTGTAAAGATTTTAATGAGCTTCTAACCAGTTTTCACCCGTTCCCATATCCACAACAAGCGGAACAGCCAAAACAAAGGCATTTTCCATCTCGTGCTTTATAATTTCCTTCAAATGGTCTAATTCGACCTTATAGGCGTCAAAAACAAGCTCATCGTGCACCTGTAAGAGCATTTTGCTTTGCAGTTTTTCAGCTTTCAAACGTTTATGAATGTTTATCATCGCAATTTTGATGATATCAGCTGCACTACCTTGAATCGGAGCATTCACAGCATTTCGTTCTGCACCACCTCTAACCACAGCATTTTGAGAATTTATATCTTTTAGATAACGTCTTCTTCCTGAAATAGTTTGCACATAACCGCTTTCTCTGGCAAATTCGATTTGTTCAGCTATATATTCTTTTAGTCTCGGATAGGTTTTGTAATATGCCTCAATCAAAGCAGCACTCTCAGAACGGCTCAAATCCGTTTGGTTCGAAAGCCCAAAAGCAGAAACGCCATAGATGATCCCAAAGTTTACGGTTTTAGCGTGACTACGTTGTTCTCGAGTTACTTCCTCCAACGGAACGTTGAATACTTTTGCAGCTGTCGAACGGTGAATGTCTTCGCCTTTAGCAAACGACTCAATCATATTGGGTTCGCCACTTAGTGCCGCAATAATTCGAAGTTCGATTTGAGAGTAATCGGCTGAAAGCAAAGTGTAATTTTCGTCTCTCGGAACAAACGCTTTACGGATTTGTTTTCCTCTTTCTGTACGAACCGGAATATTCTGCAAGTTCGGATTGTTGGAACTCAAACGACCCGTGGCCGCAACGGTTTGCATATAGTCGGTATGCACACGTTGCGTTTTCGGATTTACCTCATTCGGGAGTGAATCAACGTATGTGTTTTGTAGTTTCACAAGCTGTCTCCAATCCAGAATATCCCTCACAATTTGATGGTCTTTAGCAAAAAAGCTCAACACCTCTTCACCCGTAGCATATTGTCCGGTTTTGGTTTTCTTTTGTTTAGCTCCACCAATTTTTAGTTTGTCGAATAGAATTTCTCCTAATTGCTTAGGCGAAGCCAAATTAAACGAATGTCCTGCAGCTTCATAAATTCGCATTTCTAACGTTTTGATGTCTGAAGCTAGTTCAGAAGACAACGTTTTTAGGTAAGCAACATCCAAACGAACCCCTTCGGATTCCATATCGGCTAAAACCGGAACAAGCGGAATTTCGATTTCGTCAAAGAGTTTTCGGGTTTGGGTTTGCTCTAAAATAGGTTCGAAAACTTCTTTTAATTGCAACGTAACATCCGTATCCTCAACAGCATATTCTTTGACTTGTTCTACCTCTACATCACGCATGGATTTTTGGTTTTTCCCTTTCTTTCCAATCAATGTTTCGATAGATTTTGGGCTGTATTTCAAATAAGTTTCAGAAAGTACATCCATGTTATGTCTCATATCCGGATTTATTAGATAATGAGCAATCATGGTGTCGAATAGTTTTCCTTTAATCTCAATTCCGTAACGTTTGAGTATTTTGATATCGTATTTGAGGTTTTGTCCTACTTTTTCGATAGATTCATTCTCAAAAAACGGACGTAATTTTTCGATAAGTATTTGTGCTTCTTCCTGATTTTCCGGAAACGGAACATAATATCCTTTTCCTTTTTCATAAGAAAAAGCAATTCCGACTAATTCGGCATTCAGGGCATCTAATCCTGTGGTTTCAGTATCGATACAAACGGATTTTTGTTGTAGTAAGTTTTGCAAAAGCAGCTTTATTCCCAAATCTCCCTGAATGGTCTGATATAAGTGTTCGGTGTTTTCCAGATTGTTGTAAAGTGATTGAGTTGCGGTAAATAAATCACCTCCTTCACCTTCAAAAAGAGAGGTTTGACTTTCGTCTTGTGGTTTTTTCTTAGCTACTTTCAGGTTTTTTTCATCGGTTTTGCCTTCTTGTGAAATAGGCGTGTCAGGAGAAAAAATCTTTTGAAACTGTTCTGCCATTCTACGAAACTCCAAATCATTAAAAATTTCGGCTATTTTTTCGTAATCAGGAGTGTTGAGCTCGAAATCTCCTTCATGAAAAGTAACCGGACAATCTAGAAAAATAGTTGCTAATTTTTTAGAGAGTATTCCTTGCTCTTTGTTGGCTTCAATCTTTTGTTTAAGTGCTCCTTTGAGTTTGTCTGTATTGGCTAAAAGGTTTTCCATCGAGCCGAATTCGGCCAAGAGTTTTTTAGCTGTTTTTTCGCCAACACCCGGAAGCCCCGGAATGTTGTCGATGGCATCTCCCATCATTCCTAAAAAGTCGATGACTTGTAACGGATGTTCGATTTCGAATTTTTCTTTCACTTGATCAACGCCCCAAATTTCGATTCCGTTGCCCATTCGAGCAGGGCGATACATAAAAATATTATC
>JBEBUB010000208.1:0-3495 GCA_040393445.1 Flavobacterium beibuense | reverse complement strand
TTGATTATTATTGCTGCCAGACCGGGTATGGGTAAAACAGCTTTCGTACTTTCGATGGCTCGAAATATGGCGATTGATTTTCAACATCCTGTAGCACTTTTCTCTTTGGAGATGTCATCAGTTCAGCTTATCACCAGGTTAATTTCTTCAGAAACCGGACTTACTTCAGAGAAATTACGTACCGGAAAATTAGAAAAACACGAGTGGGAACAGCTGAATACAAAAGTAAAAGACCTTGAAAAAGCTCCTTTATTTATTGACGATACTCCTTCCCTTTCGATTTTCGATTTGAGAGCAAAAGCAAGACGTTTGGCTTCACAACACGGAATCAAACTTATCATCATCGATTACCTTCAACTAATGACAGCAGGTGGCGGTGGAAAAGGTGGAGGAAATCGTGAGCAAGAGATTTCGACTATTTCCCGTAACCTTAAAGCTTTAGCAAAAGAGCTCAACATTCCGGTTATTGCACTTTCACAACTTTCCCGTGCTGTAGAGACCAGAACGGGTTCTAAACGTCCGTTGCTTTCGGATTTGAGGGAGTCTGGAGCGATTGAGCAAGATGCCGATATCGTATCGTTCATCTATCGTCCGGAATATTACAAAATTGACCAATGGGATGATGATGAGCAATCTCCGACCAAAGATCAAGCGGAATTCATCGTTGCAAAACACAGAAATGGTGGACTTGATAACATTCGATTGAAGTTTGAAGGAAAATTCGGTAAATTTGGAAACTTGGATGAATTTGGGTTTGATTTTGGTGCACTGCCTTCGAAAATGAATGCTGATGATATCATTTCAAATCTTCCTTCACCAAATGATGCTTTCGGAAGCAGTATGTCTTCTTCGTTTAACAATGACGACCCGGATGATGGAGGCGTGCCATTCTAAAAACAACTTATTAATCAGACAATACCATACAAAATAAATGGAATTAAAACTCAATCGACCTATCTGCTTTTTTGATTTAGAAACTACCGGAACAGATGTAGTGAAAGACAGAATTGTAGAAATCGCTATACTGAAAATTTACCCCAACGGAAATAAAGAAAGTAAAACTTGGCTTGTAAACCCAACGATACCAATTCCGTATGTGGTGAGTCAAATTCACGGAATTACTGACGAGAAAGTAGCCAACGAACCTACTTTTAAAGAACTGGCTCCGCAAATCCATAATATGATTAAGGATTCTGATTTGGCCGGATACAACTCAGACCGTTTTGATATTCCGCTATTGGTGGAAGAGCTTTTGAGAGCTGAAATCGATTTCGACTTAAAAAACCGAGTTACGGTTGATGTTCAGACGATTTTCCATAAAAAAGAAGAAAGAACACTATCGGCCGCTTACCGTTTTTATTGTAACGAAACTTTGGAAAATGCTCATAGTGCAGCAGCCGACACAAATGCTACCTACGAAATTCTAAAGGCTCAACTCGACCGATATGAGGATTTAGAGAATGATATGAAATCGTTATCTGAATATACGACAAGAAAAAAATCTGTTGATTTTGCAGGATTTATTGGTCTTAACGATAAAGGCGAAGAAATTTTTACCTTTGGAAAACATAAAGGAGCAAAAGTCGAAGATGTGCTGGAACAAGAACCGGGTTATTTCGGTTGGCTTTTGAATGCTGATTTTCCGCTTTATACCAAAAAAGTTTTAACCGGAATTAAGTTGAGGAAGTTGAATACGAAGGTGTGAAATATTATGCTTATTCTATAAATACGACAAAATGTAAACTTAATGGGAAATAAATCTTTTTTATTTAAAAAATTTTTAGAGGATTTAAAAAAAATAAAAAATCAATCTAATCAAACACCAGAAGAGTATATGTATATTGGGACAGGAAATCCTTTATCTAATATTCTAATTATTGGTAAAGAAGTAGCTCTTGATATTGATTCAAAAGAAATACGAGAACAGGAACAATACAAAAAAGAGATTTTAAATAATTTTAATGATTGGAATAATCTTAATAGCTACAATTCAGATAATATTGTTAAACAGGATTTTAATTATTATTCTCCCTTATATCCATATAAAGGGCAGGTATTGAAAAAAGATAATGGTCAAAATTTCGGAACAAGTGTAACTTGGATGAATTACCAAAAATTATATAATCATATCTATCAAAATTTAGATAACAAATGTATTAACTTCCATGAGAATGTCTTTCTCACTGAAGTTAATTCTACACCAAGTAAAAAAAACATTAATGCAACAATAGATTCTATTCCTTTTAGAAAAGAAAACATTTTAGGTTCGGACTTTTTTCAGAGTTTTCCTATAGTTATTATTTCAGGAGTAGGTTATTTTGACATGAGTAAGCAAAATAATGAAATTGAAAAAAAATTTAAAGTAAACTTCATTGAGAAAAGATATGGTAACGAAGAAAAAAAGACTCAACCTTATTGGGTACATTGGAATAGTGAAAAAACAAAGATCGTGATAAATACTTACCAATTAAGTATTGGAATTGCAGATTGTTTATTAAAAAAAATTGCAGAAGAAATCCACAACTCTAAATTATTAAAATGAAAATCATCTGCATAGGACGCAATTACGTCAATCATATTTCTGAACTCGGAAACGAAAGACCTGAAGAACCTGTTATCTTCCTAAAACCGGATACAGCTTTACTTAAAGAAGGCGATTTCTATCTTCCTGAATTTTCGAACGATGTACATCACGAAATTGAAGTTGTCGTGAAAATCAACAAAGTCGGGAAATATATCGACCCGAAATTTGCTCATAAATATTACAATGAAATCTCTGTTGGGATTGACTTTACGGCTCGAGACATTCAACAAAAACTAAAAGAAAAAGGATTGCCTTGGGAAAAAGCCAAAGCTTTTGACAATTCGGCTGTAATTGGTAATTTTGTTCCGGTTGCGGATTTAGATGTGGATAACTTGGAATTGGAATTGCTCAAAAACGGAGTTTCTCAACAAAAGGGAAATACCAATCAAATGCTTTGGAAAATCAACGAATTGGTAGCCTATGTTTCGCAATATTTCACCCTAAAAACAGGTGATTTGATATATACTGGAACACCAAGTGGTGTGTCGAGAGTTGAGCCCAATGATGTGCTAGAAGGTTTCTTACAAGGACAATCACTTTTTAAAGTAACCGTAAAATAAGATGGCTTTACATTACGACATCAAAAAAGTAAAAACACTTCGGGAGCAAACACCCGAGCTCATCAACACCCTTTTAGCAAGTCTCTTTGAGCATGTTCAAAACATCAAAGCACTAGTAAAAAACAAAGACTATAAAACCTCCGAAGCCATTATAGACCATATCATTCAAATTACCGATACCCTCGGGATCGACTTTGCTTATGACGAAGCCCTCTTAATCAAACAATGGAACCAGTCTCAAGGAAAGAAAAAGGAAATCGAAATCACCTTAAAGTCCATGATTTCGCATACTAAAAGCGCCATCAAAGAAATCAAAAAAGACTTTTTACTTTAAATCGCAATAAGAGTCTG
>JBEBUB010000207.1:0-3502 GCA_040393445.1 Flavobacterium beibuense | reverse complement strand
CTGAATATATTTGAGGGTTCCGGTTACGTTGTAAGCTTCAGATTGTACAATGGTGATCATATACATATCGTCTATCCAGAGGCGGGTTTGCCAGGAATATCCTTTATCGTGCCATTTGCGTTCTTCCTCTTTCGCGTTGGCGGGTAATATCCATTGTGTATCAGCATAGGGAAGCCCAAGATCCAGATAACGTTTATCCTTGGTTATACTGTACAATCTAAGGGGCAGGCATCCGAACATATTTTGGTCGACATGGATAGGAGGGGGCAAGATATCTTTTTCCAGATGAAATAGTAGTTCAAACCGATTTCTCAATTGTTTCATCAGCTGCTGATTTTTGGTCAGTTCTGCAAAGCGGACGGCACCATACCACGTACATACTTCGGCATAGTGGATGCCTTTGTCGAAGTACAGTTGATGTTTGGTTTCCATTAATCTCTTACTCAATCTTTCGCCTACTTTCTGGGGGTCAGCTTGGGTAGGGAAATTATCAAAATAGTCTTGAGCAAGAACAGAACCTGTTGTCAGAAGGACCACGACGAATAACAAATAGCTTAATCGATGGATTTTTTTCATTTTATCACTTTTTATTAGTTAGTTTTCATTAACTGTTTTTGGTTTGTAAATAGCCACTCCTACTTGGCTATCCGCACAACCATAGTACAAGAACCATTTTTCTTTGAAATAAACAAGTCCTTGAATAAATACTGTACCATCCGGATATTGACCACTTTTTTCAAAAGACTCTGTTGGTACGAAAAAAGGTTTGTCCAAACGTGCGATAACCTTCGAAGGATTGTTCAGGTCAAACAGGATCTGTCCTGCCGCATACGTTCTAGCGGTATAATTAGTATCTCTTCCATCACCACCTTTATTTTTGCCATTGTATAAGACCAAAATACCTTTATCAGTAATAATAGCGGGAGGGCCACATTCCGTCATGTCGCTATCAAAATAAGCCCGTCTGGGTTTTACAATCTGGTCCAACTCACCTTCTTTATTCAAGGTTGGGATCCAGTTTATAAGATCATCCGACGTTGCAATATTTATAAAACGTTCACCCCAGTACATCATGTATTTCCCATTTACCTTCGCAATCACCTGCTTGCCATTTTCAACTTTAGTAACAACAGAGCCCGATTTGCAGAATAAATCTTTAAATTTACCGTCATGAGCTTTTTGGAAAGCTGGACCATGCTTGGTCCAATTTTTCAAGTCTCTGGAAGTAGCCACTGCCAGACGTGCCACCTTCCTGTTCCATTGGGTATATAGCATCACGTATAGACCTTTTTCCGTAACGGCAATACGAGAATCTTCGCAGCCCCCCGGCCATTCATTTTCCTTTTGTCCATCATCATCTGGATAAAAAACTGGTCGTCGGCTGCGTTTCATTTTGATACCATTCCTGCTTTTGGCAAAGCCCAACCTTGAGGTACGTTTGCCAATACCCGTGCCCGATTTATCTTCCGCACGGTACAGTACATAGATTCTGTTATTCTTCACTACTGCGCCAGGATTGAACACATCTCCTGCTTCCCACGCCAGCTCTTGTCGACTCATTGGGTCGAAGAAAACACTTTTCGGGTCAGGTGAAATAACTGGGTTGACATGAGCCGGCCGAATGAAAGGTCCTAATGCCCAATCGGGAAGTTGCTCCTGCGCTGTTGTAAACAGGGCGAGAGTAAGAAAAGTAACAAAAAATGGTAACCGTAAAACAGTAATATACATGTGCTGAATTTTAAGAATTATTACATTGTTTCTATCTCAAGGACTTCCACATCACTATACTTAAATGCCAACTACTACCGGAGACATTGGCGTGCCCACTGAAAGCATACAAAGTAGGCAGCTCGTTGATACCCATCTTCTTCTTTTTACAAAAAAAGATAGTTGGTTTTATAAGAAATTAGCATATGATGTTGTATAGTTTACATAATTTAAAATAAATGTTTATAAATAGGTTCCCAATAAGGATATTAACAATGTAAAGATTGTTAATAACACAAGAATGATTTTTTAAACAATAAGATGTGTCGTTAGTTGAAAAATTTAAAATATACATGCATGTCCATAAATGTTTATAATGAATCCTTAACGGAAATTCAACAGACAAAGTTTGTTAATATTTGCCGATATAAATTGCTTCATTGTATCAATAAACTGTTGTTTTGTCTCAATCGTACAAGGGGCTGAACTTAAAAAAAGTAGCTAAGAAAGCCCCGAACACCTTGTATTTAGATGCAGCTGATACAAAATGATGTGTTTTTGAGTTAAAATGGATATTTTTTATGTAGTGCAATTAGCAACTTTGCTTCTATTGCTTTTTAAGCATGTAATCCTAGTTAGAGGTACAATTATAAACAAGTTGTTCATTTACATTATAGTCGTTATATAAATCGGTAGAATTGATAGAAGAATGAAGAGAAAAAATAAGAGAATTATCTTTCCCATTTTACAATTGGTTTCTTTTTGTCTGTTTTTCGCTTGTGCAAGTACTACGGGCGGACAGGGGCAGCTTCCGAAAGAAGGTAACAATAAAGCACGTTTCGCTAACCCAGTATTTGAACCAATTTTAGCAGATCCTACTGTTCTTAGGGATCCGATGTCAGGGAATTTTTACGCCTATGGTACGCAAGACGACTGGGGAGATGGTGCGGGTAGTAGGTTAGTACCTGTGTTGAAGTCCAAAGATCTATCGAAATGGGAATTGGTAGGATCTGCTTTTGAATCGAAACCTAATTGGAAAAAGAGTGGAGGGATATGGGCGCCGGAAGTGGTATATGATAAGGGAAAGTATTTTTTATACTACGCTTTTTCAATTTGGGACGATCCTAATCCGGGAATAGGGGTGGCCACGTCCGATAGACCAGAAGGACCATTCCGAGACCATGGAAAGATTTTTGACAGCAATTCGATTAATGTGCCTAATTCCATTGATCCGTTCTTATGGGCGGAAGACGGACAAAAATATCTTTTTTGGGGCAGCTATAACAAAGGGCCGAAACAAGGTACATATGGGATTCCTTTGCAAGAAGATGGTATTCGAATTTCGAATGCTGACGAGAAGTTTAAAATTGGTGCTGGTGATTTAGAAGCGGTCATTATTCATAAACGAAACGGCTATTACTACTTTATAGGTTCTCGTGGGCATTGTTGCGATGGTGTCAATAGTACGTATCACATGGTTGTCGGCAGATCAAATAACTTGAAAGGACCTTATCTGGATAAGAATGGACGCGATCTAAAGGAAAGGGGAAATGGTACGCTGTTGCTTAAAGGAAACGAAAAGTTTGTTGGGGTAGGTCACGGTACCCGTATTATTACCGATGATAACAGGCAAGATTGGATCTTATATCATGGAATTGATGTGGAACAAGGCAAAGTTTCCAGCGGTGCTACGCGACGGATGCTGTTTTTGGATAGTGTGGCGTGGGTGGATGACTGGCCGGTTATAAAGGGAGAAACACCCAATATCAATGTACAAAAGAAACCTTATTTTAAA
>JBEBUB010000206.1:0-3521 GCA_040393445.1 Flavobacterium beibuense | reverse complement strand
GATTTTTTGATAGTTCCTACAGAAGCTACCAACAACATCGGGACAAAAAACCTGAATGTTTTTGTGTTTGAAAACGATTTGACTACACCACCAATTGAATTGTTTTTAGCTGAGAAATATAAACTGGAAACCTATCAAACCAGAGAGTTTTGGGTAGAGGATAACAAAGAACGATTTTATATTAAAGTTTTAGACCGTCACGAAACAGAAAGGTATTTAGATTTATCACAATACGGAGCCCAAAATCAAGAAACAAAAGGTAATAAAGACATCAATCAAAGTAAGTTTTTGGCTATTTCTATCACAGACGAAAGTGGTGCAGATTGTTTTTCTCAAAAGTCGTTATATTATAATATTGCTGTAAAATTCCTTCAAAAACTCAAAAAAGAATACCTAAGAAAATAAACATGAAAGTAAATGATTTTTCGGTTTCACAAGAAACTTTTGAGTTGCAATATAACCCAGAATACGATTTATTCAAAACAGTTCCTGTTCCATCAGATTTAAATAAATATTACCAAAGCGAAGATTATATTTCGCATACAGACTCCAAACGTTCGTTGTTTGAAAAGCTTTATCATTTAGTGAGGCAATATACGCTTTCACAAAAAGAAAGATTGATAACTTCGTTTGCTACCAAAAAAGGAAATTTGCTCGACATAGGAGCGGGGACAGGAGATTTTCTAAGCTTTGCTAAAAGCAAAAACTGGAAAGTCGTAGGTATTGAGCCTAGCCCAAAAGCCAAAGAAATAGCTCAGAAAAAAGGAGTATCTTTTGTAGAAAATACAGAAGAGTTTTCAGATAACTCTTTTGACGTAATCACTATGTGGCATGTTTTAGAACATGTCGAAGATCTAGACAAACAACTATCCGAACTGAAAAGAATTTCAAAACCCGGAGGAATTGTGATAATTGCTGTTCCGAATTTTAAATCGTATGACGCAAACTATTATAAAGAATATTGGGCAGCTTATGATGTTCCGAGACATATATGGCACTTCTCAAAAACAGCTATTATAAAACTCTTTTTAGAAAAAGAATTTCAACTCCTAAAAATTCGCCCAATGTATTTTGATAGTTTTTACGTAAGCCTACTATCCGAAAAATACAAAACCGGAAAAATGAATTTCATCAAAGCATTTTTTGTCGGATTGTTCTCAAATCTAAAAGGAATGTCCTCCAAAGAGTTTTCTTCTCACATTTATGTACTCAAAAACACCAAAAACTAATTTTTAAGCGATTTAAAAGAGTTTTAGAGCTGAAGATATGACTTAGCTAGGAGAATTTCTGAAACGGGCTATAATAGCAAATATAAAAGTCTGTTTTTATAAGATAATTTTATAATGCAGAACTAGTAGTATAAAGTTTTCTTATTTCTGATAAAATCCGTTTTTATCGATAAAATTCCACACTTTTTCCGGAAGGAGGGCTCGAGTATTTTTTTTGGTCTTAATACTTTCTCTGATGAAAGTCGAAGAAATTTCAATTACGGGAGCATCCACAAAATTTATCTGAGGATGATTTTGAAGTTGGTTTTCTTTTTTGTTTTCTGAAACTCTCGGATAAACATAAATTCCGTAGCGCTCCAAAATCACTTCATAATTTTTCCACTTATGGAACGTGTTCAAATTATCTTCACCCATAATCAACGCAAATTGATGCATCGGATATTTTTCTTCCAAATATGCTAAGGTATCGATAGTGTAATTAGGTTGCTGAAGTTTGAATTCGATATCAGATGGTTTTAATTTCGGATAGTCTTCGGTAGCTAGATGTACCATTTCTAGCCTATGATAATCGTTCAGAAGCGAGTTTTTCTGCTTAAATGGGTTATGAGGTGTCACCACTAGCCAAACTTCGTCTAAATCGGTAAATTCGGAAAAATGATTAGCAATAATCAAATGCCCGATATGTATTGGGTTAAACGTTCCGAAATAGAGTCCGATTTTCATTTTTATTGTTTTTAAGTCCGAAGTTCTTAGAAAAAGGCTATATATAGTTCAAAAATAAGATTCAGTGTGAGAACTTATTCCTTCGGACTTTGGACTAAGGACTCTGAACTAATAAACTCTTTCACTAGATTATAAGCTTCTTGTTTGGCCAAATCTAAGTCGTGGTTTTTTATAATCACATCAAATTGTGGAGCTGTAGCTAGTTCGGCTGAAGCTTTAGCAATTCGCATATTGATTTTATCATCACTTTCGGTAGAGCGTTTTTTAAGGCGAATTTTTAGCTCATCAATGCTTGGTGGTTTTACGAAAATAGCCAACGTTTGCTCAGGAAATTTACGTTTGATACGAAGACCACCAGATACATCAATATCAAAAATCACATTTTTTCCCATCGCCCAAAGTCTTTCGACTTCGCTTTTTAAGGTTCCGTAAAAGTTGTCTCTATACACTTCTTCCCATTCTAGGAAATCTTCATTTTTGATGTGTTGCTTAAATTCAGAAGCGCTCATGAAGTAGTAGTCTTTTCCGTGAGTTTCTTCTCCTCGTGGTTCTCTTGAAGTAGCCGAAACCGAAAAAGCTAAGTTGAGTTCTTCGATGTTTAAAAGATGTCTTACAATCGTAGTTTTCCCTGCACCCGACGGAGCCGAAAACACGATAAGTTTGCCTTGTTTCATTGTGTTGTGTTGAATAAAGGTGCAAATATAAGGTTTTTTACAACTTCGACAGTGTTCAAAACTCTGTCGGAGTTATAGAATTGAATTATACACAAATTGTTATATTTGCCGAATGTTACTCCCTAAATTCTCAGATTTTCAATTTGAAGCTGGTGCCGATGAAGCCGGACGTGGTTGCCTGTGCGGGCCCGTAACAGCTGCAGCGGTGATTTTACCTGAGAATTTTCATTCGGAACTCTTAAACGATTCCAAGCAACTTTCTGAAAAGCAACGGGAATATCTAAGACCTTATATTGAAGACAAGGCGATTTCGTTTAAAGTGCTTCATTTGAGTCCGGAAGAAATTGATCAAATCAATATTCTGAATGCTTCGATAAAAGCGATGCAACAATGTGCTATGTCGCTCAATCCAAAACCCCAATATTTGATTGTTGACGGAAATCGTTTTAAGCCTTTTGCGGATATTCCGTATAGCACGATTGTGAAAGGTGACGGCAAATATTTGAGCATAGCAGCCGCTTCGGTTTTAGCAAAAACCTATAGAGATGAATACATGGATAAAATCCACGAAGAATTCCCGATGTATAACTGGAAGAAAAACAAAGGTTATCCCACAACAGAACACAGAAAAGCAATTGAAATTTATGGCTCAACCCTTTATCACAGAAAGTCTTTTAAATTATTGCCTGAGCAGTTGAAGTTGGAGTTTTAGTTAGCTGTTGTGTATAAAAGAAACCTGAATAACAGTTCCTTTATCTACTTCAGAATGAAGTACTTTGATTTTTCCGTTATGGTATTCTTCTACAATGCGTTTGGTGAGCGAAAGACCTAATCCCCAACCTCTTTTCTTGGTTGTAAATCCGGGTTCAAAAACCTTTTTGAAGTGATTTTTCGG
>JBEBUB010000205.1:0-3564 GCA_040393445.1 Flavobacterium beibuense | reverse complement strand
GAAACAATGCAACATAAAATTGGTGCATTTTTCTACGCAAAGCGATATGCTCATCGAGCACCTGCATCTGCCCACGACCAATACCGGCACAAATATTACTCATCCGGTAGTTATAGCCCACCTGGCTGTGCTGATAATGCGGAGCGTTGTCTCGGGCTTGCGTAGAAAGAAAAACAGCTTTGTCTTTCAATTCTTTTGTATGCGTAACAATGGCACCACCACCCGAGGTGGTGATAATCTTGTTTCCGTTAAACGACAGCACCCCAATATCGCCCAAGGTGCCACACTTTTGGCCTTTATAGGTGCTTCCCAGAGCTTCTGCCGCATCTTCCAGAATCGGGATGTTATATTTCTGCGCTACCGCCTTGATTTCATCGGCTTTAAAAGGCATGCCATAAAGGTGCACGGCTATAATCGCTTTGGGTTTTTTACCTTTTGCTATGCGGTCTGTGATGGCCGATTCGAGTGCCACCGGACACATATTCCAGGTGTCGGGTTCGCTATCTATAAATATAGGCGTAGCCCCCAGATATTTAATAGGGTTGGCCGAAGCCGAAAAAGTCATGCTCTGGCAAATCACCTGGTCACCAGCGGCAACGCCCAGCAAAATTAGCCCCAAATGAAGTGCTGCCGTGCCGGAACTCAGTGCCCCAACACATACCTCTTGCCCCAAATACTGCTCTAAATCCTGCTCAAATCCGATCACATTGGGCCCTAACGGTGCTACCCAGTTTGTCTCAAAAGCTTGTCTCACAAACACCTGCTCTCCTCCACCCATGTGGGGCGAAGAAAGCCATATTTTTTCGTTATTCACAATTCTTAAATTTTTGCAAAGATATAACTTTTCTTTATGATTTATAAGGCTAAATTATTGTGACCAGAAAAAATCACCCAAACGGGTGATTAAAATGGCAAGGCTTATAATTTTCAACTAAACTTAGGCTAAAAAGGCTAGCTAACCCCCAAACTCTGAAACTTGAATACTACCACTATCACTCAACATCCATTTCCAAAATTATCTCATTTCCAAATTTACAAATGCTTCGATTCTAACTTTAAACTTTTGGAGTTCAAACTCAGGGCTATAAACCAGTTACGCATCCCTACAAAATCATATACCATAAAATTTAACATACTGTTACGTTTTCAATAAAAGTGTTTCAATTTTCGTAATAGTCAACCAAAAACAACCGCATAAATTTGTCAAAAAAATATACGCTATGATAAGTAAATTATTAAATAGTCTCAAAAAAGAAATAATCATTAAAATTATATGTTATTTATATGTTTTATTATTTGTATATGCTGCAACAAGCAAACTTCTAGATATTGAAACATTCCAAGTGCAGTTAGGGCAATCACCTCTTTTAAGTGCTTTCGCAGATTGGGTTTCTTGGGGAGTAATAGTAACCGAATTGTTTGTTTCAGGTTTATTATTGTATGATAAAACTCGGCGTATCGGTCTATATTTTGCCTTTGCCCTAATGACTATGTTTACAACCTATATCGTTATAATATTAAATTTTAGTTCTTTTATACCATGTTCTTGTGGCGGAATCCTTGAAAAATTAGGTTGGACAGAACATTTAATATTTAATATCTCCTTTTTATTACTTGCAACTTTCGGGATTTATTTGAGTGTAAACAAAAAAGAAGAAACAAAAAATACAACAAAGAACACCACTATTTTATTATCCATTTCATTAGTTCTAAGTATCGGATTTATAACCTTGTTGTTTGTCTTATCAGAAGACAAAATCCATAAACGCAATAACTTTGTCAGACGGTTTCCTCCATTTCCTTCAAAACGTGTTAACAACAAAGATTTAAAATTCAATTCTTATTATTTTGCTGGGCAATACCAAAACAAAATATATTTAGGAAATCACACTGCCCCTGCTTTAATTACAGAAATTGATACTTCACTTCAACTAACAAATACTTACCATTTTAAAATAAAAGATACATTATTTGAGTTTCGTAATATTCGCCTACAAGTAGTACCTCCATACTTTTATCTATTTGATGGTACTGTGCCATGCTTTTTTAAAGGCGACCTTAAAAATTTAAAAGCAAATTTAATATCAAAAGATTCTCCTGAGTTTACTAAAGCAATTGTGGTTGATTCTACTAATATAATTATCCGTAATTTAAACAATAAACGAGAAAATATTTTATCGGTTTTTAATCTAGAGTCAAATAAAGCTTACACTCCAGAAAAAATATTGCTTCAAAAACAGGTTGATGGTCTGTTTGATACTGATGGTATTTTACATTATAGTTATAATCAACAAAAATTTGTATATCTATACTACTACAGAAATCAATATATTGTTACAGATAAAAATTTAAATCTGATTTATATTGGAAATACAATTGATACTACTTCGAGAGCTAAAATTGAACTTAAATATATAGAAAGTACAAAATTTAAAACATTTTCAAAACCTCCATTTTTAGTAAATCGTTTAAGCACTATACATAATAATCTACTTTTTGTTAATTCGATGTTACCTGGAAGGTATGATGATTCTAAGATGTGGAAAAATGCAAATGTTATAGATGTTTATGATATTAATGAAAATTTATATTTATTCAGTTTCTATGTATATAAATATGATGGAGATAAAATCGATGATCTAATTATTACAGATACTCACTTATTTATTTTGAGCAATAATAATATTGTATCCTATAAATTAAATAAGGCAATACTTGAGAAATTTAAATTATAAAAATATACAGGCCAGTATCAGGAGTTAGACCGAAAACCTGTATAAAAGAGTAGGTCAAAAGTTAAATTTAAATTTTATTATTATGAAAACACTTGCAACAAAAGTGCTATTACCAATTTTGGCAATTCTATTTGCTTCTCTAGGAGCTGTAGCCTCAGTAAAATCAAAATCAACTACTTCGGCTTTAAATGTCCAAGGTTGGAAGCGTGTCGGACCATTTAATTGTGTAGAAGCAATTCAATGTAACAACATCGGTTCAATTCTATGTAAAGATGGTTCTGAACAAATGTATGGAAAAGCAGATGCTACTTCAGATTGTAACATTTTGCTTACACATCGTCCTTAATCATCGTTATTGGTGAGTTTATTGTAGGCTATAAAGTTTTTATAGCCTACAATTTTTAATTTATAGCCTGATTTACCCAATCTGATTTTTCACCTTTTAAAAAGTAAGCCAACCAATCTCTTACCCTATTATATAAATCTATTTGATTTTGTTTTAATACCAACGAATGGGTTTCTTTAGGATAAACTAATAACACACCTTTCTTTTGCATTCTTCTTAATGCCAAATAAAATGATATACTTTGTTTAGGATTTATTTGTTTATCATTTTCTCCTGTCCATAAAAGTAAAGGAATTGATATTTTTTCAACATAATTAAAAGGTGAATTGCGTCTATAGCTTTCTCTATCGTCAAATAGAGATTTACCCATCCTCCATTGTTGTTTTTCAAATCGCCATATCTCGGGAACTCCTGTATTTTCACTAATAGATAAGTACCAACTCTCAATATTAAAAACAGAGGCACTCGAGATTGCAGTACAAA
>JBEBUB010000204.1:0-3598 GCA_040393445.1 Flavobacterium beibuense | reverse complement strand
ATAGCAGAAATTCCAATGGCAACGATAAGTGTAATACCGAATTGTTGGTAAAATACTCCGGTTGTCCCTTTAATAAATGTTACCGGAACGAATACGGCAGCCATTACTAACGTAATAGAAACAATAGCTCCGGAAATTTCGTGCATGGTGCTGATAGCTGCTTTTTTACCCGATAGATGTGTTTTTTCCATCTTGGCATGGACGGCCTCGACCACGACAATCGCATCATCCACCACAATTCCGATGGCCAACACCAAAGCAAAAAGAGTTAATATGTTTATTGAAAATCCGAATAAATTCAAGAAAAAGAATGTACCGATAATAGATACCGGAACAGCTATAAGCGGAATTAACGTAGAACGGAAATCTTGTAAGAAAATAAATACTACCAAGAAAACTAGAATAAAAGCCTCGATAAGGGTCGTAATTACTTTAGAGATAGAAGCATCTAAGAATTGGTTGGTGTCAAACATGACTTTATATTCCAATCCTTCAGGCATGTTGCTCTCTATAGATTTTAGTTCCTTTTTCAGGTTTATAATAATCTCTTGAGCATTCGAACCCGGAGTTTGATATACGGCCATTGCAGCAGCAGGTCGTCCGTTGAAACGAGAAACACCCGAGTAGCTTTGAGAACCCATATCAACTTTTGCTACATCTTTTAAATACAGCATTTGTCCGTTATCTAAAGCTTTGATAACGATATTTTCATATTGCTCTTGCGATCTGTATTTTCCGCTATAGCGAATTACGTATTGAAAAGCCTCAGCATTGTTTTCTCCTAACTGCCCGGCAGCTGCCTCCAAACTTTGCTCATTGATAACGGCTGTAACATCTGAAGGAACTAAGCTATAACTTGCCATTTTTACAGGGTCTAGCCAAATACGCATTGAGTAGTTTCGTTGTCCGAAAGCACTAGCATCTCCAACTCCATTTATCCTTTTTAACTGAGGTACAACATTGATGTTGATATAGTTTTGAATGAAGGTTTGGTCATATTTTCCGTCTGTATCATAAAACGAAACGAACATCAAAGCACTTTGGTTCTGTTTCTGAACTACAACCCCAGAACGAGTTACCTCAGATGGTAACAAAGGTGTTGCTCTAGCCACACGGTTCTGAACGTTAACGGCAGCAATATCAGCATTGATTCCTTGTTTGAACACTACGTTGATAGTGGCCGTACCGTTATTGGTTCCGGTAGAGGTGATATAATCCATATCTTCCACTCCGTTTACTTGCTCTTCTATCGGGATGATAACACTCTCCAACATGGTTTGAGCATTCGCCCCAGGATAGTTAGCAGAAATCTGAATGGTAGTAGGAGCGATGTCAGGATATTCCGTAATAGGTAAAACGGTAATTCCTAAAACTCCTAAGATGACTATGATGATTGAAATAACGGTCGATAAAACCGGTCTTTCTATAAAGGTTTTTAGCATAACTGAAACGAATTAAAAAGTTGGTTTTACCGAATTAATCAAACTATCCATATTCACTTTTTGAGGTACGATAGGAGTTTGATTACGAAGTTTTACGATTCCTTCTACAACGATGATATCGCCTTTTTCAACTCCTGATTTTATAATAGCTAATTTGTTTACACGGTCTTCGATTTCAACAATCGTAGCATAAGCTGTATCGTTTTTAACTTTATAAACATAGTTGATACCTTGTTGCTCATACGAAGCTGATTCAGGAATTACAACCACATCTTTATAAGTTTTTGGGATTCTGATGCTACCGCTGTTTCCGTTGGCTAAAATTCCGGCCGGATTAGCAAACTTTGCTCTGAATTTCACAGTTCCGGTTGTTTTGTCAACTTGTCCGGTAACGGTTTCGATTTTTCCTTTTTCAGAATAAATCGTTCCGTTGATAAGTTCTAACTCTACTTCAGGGGAATTTTTAAGTTTTTCATCTCTAGTTTTTCCTTCTGTGTTATTTAAGAAGTTGATGTATTCACTCTCGTTCAGCGCAAAAAACACATAAACGTCATCTGTCGTAGAGACTGTTGTTAACGGATTTGGGTCATTAGGGCTCACTAAAGCACCTTCTCTGTAGTTGATAGATCCTACATAACCATCTATAGAACTTCTGATATTAGCATAATCAATATTTGCTCTGATGCTGTTATAACTGCTTTTTGCCTGAGCTAATCTTGCTTTGGCGGTTTCGAGTTGCACATTGCTAATGATGTTTTTTTCAACTAGCGGAATAAGTCTGTCCACCTCAACTTGAGCTGCTTGAACACTAGCTTGAGCTGCACTTGCATCTTGACTCATTGATTGTGTTTCTAAAGTGAAAAGCACTTGTCCTTTTCTTACTCTTTGGCCTTCATCAACCAAAACTTTGGTGATATAACCCGAAACTTTTGCTCTGATAGCACTGTTGTTAGTACCCTCAATCATAGCCGGATAAGCATCATAACCAATTACGGTTTTAACAGGAACTTCAGATACGGTAAAAGGTAAAGCTCCCGGAGCTTGTTGTTGAGGGGCATCTTTACAAGAAATTAATAAAAGCATAGCGGCAGCTATACTGAAAAAGGATTTATTGCTCATAATAGTTGGATTTTTCTTTTAGTTTTAAATTGTTTTTCTCTTCTATGGTTTGTAGATCGGCTACGATTTTTTGGGTCAGCCTTTCCATTTCAATTAAGTGTGTTTTGAATGCTTTTAGGTTTTCCATAGCACATTGTTCCATGGCACATTGCGTCACATTCTTACTTTTGTAGTCAATCATTTTTTCTACGAGTTGTTTCTCGAAGGCCATATTTTTTAGAATACGAGTAAAACGTTGACTAAAAGGAGCTGCTTTGAAGTATTTTTTTCGGTCTCCTTCTCGGGTTTCAAAATAGATGATTTCTCTGTTGAGTAATTCGTTGAGGTTTGTTGAAATGGTACTTTTACTGGCGCCTAAACGTTCTACGAGGTATTCAAAGGTAAGTCCGTCTTTGTTTTTATCCATAATTAAAACCGCCAGAATCTTGGCTCCGAGCGGAGAAAGATTGTGGGAATTTTGAAAATGAACAGAAAGCATTTCTATTAATTCTTCTTTTTGGGGTGTGTTTCCTGACTGCATCTATCAATAAAAATAACGAGCTGCAAAGATAGGTGTTTGGTTCGGTCGAAACCGAACTAATGAATTTAAATTTTTGTTAATTTTTTTAGATTTGCTCTAAAAAGAAAAGTCCTTCAAAACATTGCTTTGAAGGACTTTTATGAATGAGAAATAAAGAATTATCTTCTTCTTTTTTCTTTGATTTTAGCTTTTTTACCAGTAAGTTCTCTGAAGTAGAAAATACGAGCTCTACGAACTTTACCTCTTTGGTTAACTTCTACTTTTTGTAAAGCAGGCATGTTTACCGGGAAGATACGCTCTACCCCAACAGCTCCAGACATTTTACGAATAGTAAATGTTTCAGTAGCTCCTGTACCTCTTCTTTGGATAACTACACCTTTAAAGAACTGTGTTCTAGTTTTGTCACCCTCTTTAATTTCGTAATAAACAGTAATAGTATCTCCTGCTGCAAACTCAGGAAAGTCTTTTTTTGTTACGAACTCGTCTTGTACGAATTTTACTAAATTTGACATTGCTT
>JBEBUB010000203.1:0-3635 GCA_040393445.1 Flavobacterium beibuense | reverse complement strand
ACTATATGAACAAATATATAATAATAAATTTTTAAATGCATGTAAAAAATGTATTTTTAACAATCTGAAGACCTTTATAGTTACTCTTAATTGCTATATAACTATTTGCTATCTTTACCGAAAATTTGCTTATGCAGCTCAGCTATTGGGAAAAGAAAAACTGGTTTACCAACGTTGATTTTACGGTTGTAGGAAGCGGAATCGTAGGCCTCCATACTGCCCTACGACTCCGAGAACTGTACCCTAAAAACAAGATTCTCGTTCTCGAAAGAGGAATACTGCCTCAAGGTGCCAGCACCAAGAATGCAGGTTTTGCTTGTTTTGGGAGTCTTTCTGAGATTTTAGACGATTTAAAACACCATTCTGAACAAGAAGTGCTCAGTTTAGTAGAAAAGCGCTGGAACGGGTTAAAAATGCTTCGAAACAGACTCGGAGACGAAGCTATCGGATTTAAAAACTACGGAGGCTACGAACTTTTCTTTGAAAGTGACTCCGAAACCTATAACGAATGTCTGAAAAACATCGAAAAAGTTAACCGACTTTTGTTTCCGCTTTTCGGAGAAAATGTCTATTCGTTTCAGCCCGACAATTTCGGTTTTGCTAAGAAAAAAGAACTGGTAATCTACAACCGTTTTGAAGGGCAAATAGATACCGGAAACATGATGCAAAACCTACTGAAACAGGTTTACCAGAACGATATTCTCATTCTCAATCAACAAAAAGTAATTGGTTTTGAAGATGTAGGCAACTCAGCAGAGGTCTTTTTGGAGGATTTCAGCTTTAAGACTAAAAAGCTCATTTTTGCTACCAATGGTTTTTCATCACAGCTCACTAATCAAGAAGTCATTCCGGCTAGAGCTCAGGTTTTAATCACTAAACCTATAGAAAACCTCCATATCAAAGGCGTTTTCCACATGGATAAAGGCTATTATTACTTCCGTAATGTGGGAAATCGCATACTTTTAGGAGGCGCTCGAAACTTGGATTTCGAAACTGAAACCACTACCGAAATCGCTCTCAACGAAAAAATCCAAAACCGATTGGACGAAGTGCTGAAAACCGTAATTTTGCCCAACCAAAACTTTGAAATCGAACACCGTTGGAGTGGCATTATGGGAATGGGAAAAGCCAAGCTACCTATCGTAAAACAACATTCCGAGAATGTGTATTACGGAGTTCGTTTAGGAGGCATCGGAATTGCTATCGGAAGTTTAATTGGCAAAGAATTGGCTGAAATAGTGACATATAATTAACCACATATTTATGTTCAAAAAAATACTCAATTTCATCAAAAAACTACTGTTATGGTTTTTCGGGTTATCGATTCTATCGGTAATTGTATTTCGTTTTGTTCCGGTTCCGGTCACTCCACTTATGATTTCTCGTTCTATAGAAACAAGAACTTGGTGGAATCACGATTGGGTGCCTATCGAAGAAATTTCCCCGAACCTGCAATGGGCCGTGGTGGCTAGCGAAGACCAAAACTTCTTAAACCATAATGGATTTGATTTTCAGGCTATCGAAAAAGCTATCGAGCATAACAAAAAGTCCAAACGAATTCGAGGAGCAAGTACTATCTCTCAACAAGTCGCTAAAAACGTGTTTTTGTGGCAAGGCCGAAGTTGGGTCAGAAAAGGTTTAGAGGTTTATTTTACTTTCTTAATTGAGCTTTTTTGGAGTAAAGAACGTATAATGGAAGTCTATCTGAACAGTATCGAAATGGGCAACGGAGTGTATGGAGCAGAAGCTGCCTCAAAATATTGGTACGGAAAATCAGCTAAAAAATTAACCCAACGAGAAGCAGCCGGAATAGCAGCTATATTACCAAATCCACGAAAATTCAAAGCTAGAAATTCTTCACCTTATATCGAAAGAAGAAAAAATCACATCATCAGACAAATGAATAATATAGGGAGGTGGGAATACAAATAAAAAAACCTGTCTAGTTAGACAGGTTTTCGTTACTTACTTCTTTCTTTCGTATTGGCAGCAATGATGAAGTTCTTCGTAAACTTTATCGTCTGCTTTCATTTTATTGGTGTCGTGACCGGCTGCAATGATAGCTTTATGAACCTCATCTACAGAGGTTTTGTTTTCATCAATAATCAAATGCATATCTTGATGGTCTTGATGCCATTGTGCTGATTTCACTCCCTTAACGGAATAAGCGGCTTTTTCGATACGTTTTTTACACATCTCACAGTTGCCATTTACCTCAATGTCATACTTGGCATTTTTGTTTTTCTTTACTTGTTTTTCTTGTGCTTGAGCTGTTATTCCAACAAAAGCTACCATTAAAAATACAATCAGTTTTTTCATGTTTATTTGTTTTTATTTATTGTCAATTTTAAACCTCAGTCCTGCATAATACATAGCTCCGAAAACCGGACCATAGATCATCGAGCTATCAAAATACGTTCCGAAAGCATCATGAGCTCCTATAATCGCATCTTGTTGTCTGTAATTCGTAATATTTTCACCTCCTACATACACTTCAAAAACAGGTGAAAAACTATGTGTTATCTGAGCATTCATAAGTGTCAGGCTCGGAGACCATTCTCTGGCTTGATAAGCAACAGGATTTGAACCCGTAAACGGTAATTTCTGTTTTCCGATAAGGTTCATCGTCCAATCAAACTTCCATTGCTTTCCTTTGTCTGACACGTGAGTCTCATAACCTATGTTCGTAAAAAATCTGTGTTTCGCTTGTAAAGGTTTGATGTCTCTTCCTCCTGTATAATCAGTTTGGATGTCATAATATTTATAAGCTGTTCTGATGTTGAAATGATGGGTAATTTCATAGTTCAACTCCAGTTGGAAGCTATTGGCAAACGAACTTCCGTCAAGGTTATAAAACAACACTTGTTGAGGCGAAGCATACAAATCTACCACTACTTGATTTTCGAAATCCGTACGGTAGAAATCCGCTATTACTTCTGTTTTCTTTCCGAAAAGTAGAAAATCTTGCATAAAACTCACTCCGTAATTCCACGCAACCTCCGGGTCTAAGCCATAGATTTTTCCGCCTGAATTCACTATGTCAAACGATCTAGAAGAAGCAAACAAATGTTGATTTTCTGCAAAGATATTTGCGTTTCTGATTCCTCTCCCTACTGAAGCTTTAAGTGTTCCTCCTTTCCATGGCTCATATCGAGAATGAATTCTTGGAGT
The DNA here is from genome assembly GCA_040393445.1 of Flavobacterium beibuense. Lineage (GTDB taxonomy): Bacteria > Bacteroidota > Bacteroidia > Flavobacteriales > Flavobacteriaceae > Flavobacterium > Flavobacterium beibuense_B. The sequence continues at coordinate 464 of JBEBUB010000203.1, read as the reverse complement.
TAAGAAAGTTCCTAAGCGGTTATGATTATCTACTCGAAGACCCGCCACTACGCTAAAATCATCGTCATTGCAATAGGTATATTCGAAAAAAGCTCCTACTGAATTGTCAATTCTGCTCCAATCCTGAGTTGTGAACATTTCATCATATTGGTCATAGGTAAAATTCAATCCGGTTGAGAATTTATGCATCGTATTCGATAAAATCGAGTTATACAGCAAGTTCGAATAAAAACTATTTTGGTGAATGTTATATTCTCTCAAGCCAAAATACGATTCTTGTTTGTGTGAATTAAACGAGTTTTGAAAACCGAAACTCTTCCAAGGTGTATCTGGAAAAACATAGCCAACTTTTGCAGAAGCATCAAATTTTTCGGTCAGAATCTCAGAACCCCAATAATTAGTTGTGAGCTTGTCTCGGTCTTTGTCAAAATAAATACTTCCCGATTGTTTTTCGTCATTCATAT
>JBEBUB010000202.1:0-3680 GCA_040393445.1 Flavobacterium beibuense | reverse complement strand
TAGCCGATGAGCCAACAGGAAACCTGGACAGCAAAAACGGAAACGAAGTAATGGAGCTTTTGATGAGCCTTCACGCAGCTGGAGCTACGATTTTGATGGTAACTCACTCTTCGTATGATGCTTCGTTTTCGCAAAAAATCATCGAAATGAAAGACGGAATAATTTTCTCCGAAAAGCAAAATCACAGAAATATTGATGTGTTTACAGAATAAAGAAAATAAAATCAAGAACAAAGAGAAAAGACGATTTCGTCTTACTACTTAGTACTTTAATCTTAATACAAAATATGATACGACTAATTTTATTTATAGCCAGCCTTGCTATCTCGATGCTTGGCAGTGCACAGGTTTCAGAAAATAGAAACGTTTCTGATTTTACAGAAATACATACTTCAACGGGAGTAAATGTTTATTATACACAATCTTCGGAAAAATCGGTAAGGGTTGAAACGGACAATAAAGAAAAACTTGACAGAATCAAAACCGTAGTAAGCGGAGGAAAACTAAAAATTTACGTAAAATCGGTAAGAGGAAGATGGGGAGAAGACAATACATTCAAAAATCTGAAAATCTATGTTTCTGCACCTGATGTAAAAGTGTTTGAAGCAAAGAGTGGTTCAAAAATTAATTTGGAAAACGGAGTAACTTCTAATTCAAAAATTGACATTGAAGTAAGTTCAGGTTCGCATATTTCGGGAAATCTGTCTGCAAAACAAATCGGAATCGAAGTAAACTCGGGTTCGGCTTTCAAAGGAGAAATAAACTCAAAATCCGTTGATGTCGAAATAAATAGTGGTTCAAATGTAACTATTTCCGGAAATGCCGATGCAATAGAGCTTGAAGTAAATAGTGCATCGAACTTTAAAGGTAAAGATTTTACCGTAAAAACAGCAAACATCGAAGCAGATACTGCCTCAAACATTACGCTTACAGTAACAGAAAAAATCAATGCTGAAGCTAATTCCCTTGCTAAAATTAACTATTACGGAAATCCGAAAAGTGTAGATAAAAAATCAAACTCTTTGGGAGAAATAAACGAGAAATAAAATAAGTCTGAAAGACAAAAAACTGATTACTGTCAACTGAAATCTGACCACTATGTTACTAAACTGGCTAAAAATATTTATATATCATTTCAAGCAAAACAAGTTGTTTTCAATCTTGAACATTTTAGGATTGAGCATCGGAATTGCAGGAGTTGTCTTCTCAATTCTGTACCGAAACAACGAATTACAATATGACGCTTGGAATCCGTACAAAAAAGAAGTACATCAGGTATTTGGAGATATGGGAGATTCAGGAGTCTGGAATACGCAACCAGCTCCGTTGGCTCCGATTGCTCTGGAAACGATTCCCGAAATAGAATTGTATAGTTATTTTCAGAACTATTACAATGCTCCTTATCTGGAATATAACGGTAAAAATCATATTGTTTATCCTTCATTAGATGCAGACGGAAATATCTTAGAAATGTTTCCTTTTGAATTTACCGAAGGCGACCCAAAAACGGCTTTGAAAGAGAAAAATAGCGTGGTTCTTTCAGAACAGATTGCTAAAGAAATTTTTGGCACAACCGAAAATCTGGTCGAAAAAATGGTTAAGCTTAGTGGAAGGGAGCGTGTCATCAAAGGAGTTTATAAGCTAAATGATAAAACCTCGATTCAGCCTAAACTAATATTTAACAGCGTTCTTTTTGATCTCGAAGACAATAAAGACCAATGGGGAAATTTTAATTACGGGCTTTGTTTTAAACTAAAAAAAGGAGTTGATAAAAAAGCTGTCGAAGAAAAGGTAAACGATATTTATCTGGAATACCGAACCAAACATTGGGCTAAAGAAGAAGGAATTTCTGTAGAAGAATACATCGAACAATACGGGCAAACTAAAGTTTTTCTTCAGCCTTTAGAAACTGCTTATTTGGGCGGTATAAGAGAAGGTTATCCCGAAGGAGTCGGAAATTATCAGCTTCTTTTAATAATGATAGGGCTTTCTACGCTTATTCTTATTTTATCAATTGTAAATTATATCAATCTGGCTACAGCCAATGCGATTAGAAGAGCTAAAGAAGTTGGAGTTAGAAAAATTGTAGGAGCAAACAAAAACCAAATCGTAAACCAATTCGTTTTTGAAACAGCGATCACTACATTCTTGGCTATCCTGATTTCGTTGGCTATTGTTGAACTCGTGCTTCCTTATTATAACGATTTTGTAGGAAAAACTTTAGATATGAAAGGGAGTTCGTTCTTTATCCAATTAACATTGATTTTTATTTCGGTGGTGATTTTTGCAGGAATTTTTCCCGCTTTGTATGTAGCTAACTTCGAAGCATTAAAAGTTCTGAAAGGAAACTTTTCGAGAAGCAAAAGCGGAATATGGCTCAGAAACGGAATGTTAGTGGTACAATTTGCCATTGCATCCCTATTTATTGTTGGTTCGTATGTGGTATATCAACAAGTAAATTATATGTCAGAAAAAGATTTAGGATTTAAAGGAGACCAGGTTATAAGAGCACAATATAACTATCCGAATTCAAAATCTATTTATCAAGATTATACCCTTTATAAAGAACAACTCAAAAAAATAAACGGAGTTGAAGAGGTTTCTTCAGGAGCTTTTCGGTTCGGAGGTGGAGCTAATTCTTCATCTTCTTTCCAACACGAAAAAAAATCAGTTCAAGTACAGAATATGGCGATGGACTTCGGTTTATTAGACCTAATGAACATCAAAGTTGTCGAAGGACGGGATTTATCCGAAAAATTAGATTCTGATACTATTTCGACAATGATTGTAAACAAAAAATTTGTAGAAAGATTACAAATTACAGAGCCTATCGGAACAATTATTCAAACAGGCTGGGGGAAAGGAGACGGCACAGAGGGTCTGATCAGTTTGGAAATTGTAGGCGTAGTAGATGATTTTAATCTTCTCAGCTTAGAGTCAGAAATTCCTCCGATGGTATTTATCCACATCAAAACCATTCCTTGGATGGCTTATAATATGAACAGTGTTTATATTAAGGTTTCTAAAGAAAATATCGGAAAAACCATTTCAGATATTGATAAATTCTGGACAAAAGAGGTGGACAAAATCTATCCGTTTGATTATTATTTTGTCGATAAGAATTTTGCAAAAACCTATCAGGAATACGTTAAACAAAAAAATCTGTTTTTTGTATTGAATATCATTGTGATTATGATTGCTCTTTTCGGATTGTTTGCTTTGGCTTCGTACTCGATTCAGAGGAGAATGAAAGAAATTGCTGTCAAAAAAACGTTAGGAGCAGAAACTAAAACGCTCTTGAAAAACCTAACTAAACAATATATTCTTTTCTGTGTTATCGGATTTTTGATAGCTCTTTTTCCGACCTATTTATTACTTGAAAAATGGCTTTCCGACTTTGCTTTCAGAATTGACGTTTCGTTTGTGCCATTTATTATAGGATTTGTGATTTTGATGGCTTTAACCTTGATAATTGTCTTGTCTAAAGCCTATCAGGCTACAAAACTCGATGTGTTGAAATATTTGAAATATGAGTAAAATAGATAGTAAGACTTGAGTATTAAGACAAAAAACTGATTACTGTCAACTGAAAACTGACCACTATGTTACTAAACTGGCTAAAAATATTCGTTTATCATTTTAAGAAAAACAAGGTTTTTTCTTTGTTTACTATTTTGGGTT
>JBEBUB010000201.1:0-3682 GCA_040393445.1 Flavobacterium beibuense | reverse complement strand
TGTGTCTCATTAATCAAGATTTTATATGATTTAATATTCTTAGAAACCTTTATATTTCCAATTTTCCCTCTTCATAAATGTTTTATATAGGGTACTCAATTGTTCTTCTCGCTTTTCCAAATAAATCCATTATTTGCTGTTCAGTAGTTCAAACAACGTCTTGTTCTCCATCAAGTATAACCTGAAATTATTCAGTAGTACCACTTTTAGCTTTTTCTATTTTGCGTATTTCACAAAGGTGACTGGCTTAACGCCTGGTAGGTTTGGAACTGTATCCTATTCGTGCCAATACATTTTATTCCACTCTTATTCCTTTTGTTCTTGCAATACAAGCATTACAATATGTCTTGCCGTCACAACCAACAACACCTGGACAGTCCATTTGGCAACCGTCATTCTTGTGTTTTTTATATAACGCTTTATCATAACAACTTTTGTTTTTATTACAAGATGTTGCCAACGCAATCAATAGTGTAAATAGAAATACTGTTATTAATGTTGTCTTACTCATATAGTCAATTAATATTTTTGTTCAGCTTTTTCTATTACCGAAAGTACTATTTTATTTTTAAAAAAGCAATTCCATAAGCTTGTAAATCGATATCGTCTTAAGATCGTATGGATATTTTTGCATTACTCATAATTTGGATGTTATCGATAGTGTTAGACTGTAATTACAGTTCTAAAGTTATGATTAATTTTATCTTTTTAGTCAAACTTTTCGCATCTACAGAAATGGTTTGTTTATTTTTGTTATTCCCGTGATTATTACAGGAGGAAAGGAGAATGAAGAATAAGATAAATAGCTTTTGTATGATGCGTTTCATTTCCTAGGGTTGTTCTGTTTATATATTTACTATTCAGTTAATGTAATTTCGGATATATCTTCTTAATTATGAGATGCTTATATAATTACTTATGCTGTGAATAAAAATAGACTTCGGTTTTCTGCTCTCTTATGGGATATGCTGCTTCAATTTCTTCAAGAGTTGCATACTCATTAATTCTGCTCCTGTAACTGCGATAATCAATAATATTTAGTATTAAGTCACGTAAAACGTGGTCTAATTTCTGATAATTAACAAACATTTCTGTTGAATTTGCACCAAATTCTCCATTGTGAACAGCTGAATGTCTTTCAGTATTAATTAGATTTTCAACATTTTTATTAATTGGAATACATCCAAACTCAAAAAGATTATACATTTTTTGAACAGTACTATTTTTTCTTCTATTTAATTCTCCAAGTTTAGATTTAAATATATTGTAAGCTCTTTTATTTGTTGAGTTTATAAGTGATTTATTTGAATTTAAAACTGTAATTATTGATTCTTTTATAGTCTTTTCCCATATTTCATTATCAATTAGATACTCATCAAATACATTAATTGATTTCTGATAATTAGTGCAAAGTTTTTCTAGTGCATTAATAAGAATAGAATAAGCTTGATGTATACCTGAAGTTAAATACGCTGAATTGATTGAAGCTATGATTGAAGTTAATTCTAATTTAAGATCATTATGATAGAAAGAATTAAAGCAATCTGTAAAAGCATGACGAAAAATAGGCTGACTATATATACGATTATCATTAATAGGAATATAACCGCTTGTATCAGAGTTAGAATTTTTATGGAAGGAGTAATTATAAGTTATCTGTGAATCAGAGCCATTTCCTTTATAGAAACTTCCTGTTGATTCACGCCTAACATACACATTACCACCGTTTATTAAAGATAGAAATCCAATAAATTGTTTTTTTAAAACTTGATAATGTTCAAATGTTAAACGACCGTAGCCATCTGTTTTCGTGAAATCAATTTGAATAGTGTCGTCTGCTTTAGATTTACTGAAAATTAAGTGGAAATAATTTTCTTTATAGCCCTCAATTTGAATATATAACTTACAAATAGTGTGGTCTATATTAGTGTTGAATTCATCAATTTCACCATATTGTCTATGTTTCTTTATAATCGTATTGTCAGCAAATATTGTGTTGAAGCCTTCTATTTCTATGAAAAAGATTGCATCCTCTTTCTCTTCAGTTTGCTCTTTTGTTTGATATATTTCTTTATCAGATAGTTTAAGGTAATTCCTACAAACAAACTTAGCCTTGCGATTATGATATTTATATTGACTTAAAGTCAACTCTATAATTTCTATTTCAAAACCATTTTCTGTTATTCCATTAAGATTAAACTGGTTAGAAAAGTCAGGTTTTTCAAAAAAAACTTCATTTAGAAATGTTTCTACAAAATAAACGCCATTTTCTTCAAAGACTAAAGCAAAAGGTAACTTGCAACTTTTGTTTTCTCCTATTAAAGAACCTTCGGTTATAGTGTAAATTAGATTCATTTCAATTTAACTTTCTTATAATTAAAAATAATACCATTCCAATAATTTAGTGCTCAAATATTATACTTTAAGCTACGCCTTAATACATAAATAAAAGATAATACATTATTTTTTCAATAAAGTGTATAAGTCGTATGTTTCTTTAATAGCAAGTTTTTCTGACATTGGAATTGTAATATCGTCATGATAATCCTTACCATAAAATCTAACGGTTATTTCCTTAGTATAATTATCAGCAATCCATTTTAATATTGCTAAGTCTGTTGGCAAACTATAATAATTGGTTTCAACAACTTTACCGTCATCTAATACTTCTGTTCTTCCTTTTACTGGCGTAGTTTGTTTTGTTACATCTCCAATTTTTATTTTGATGTAGGAGTGGAAAATCCAGTTGCTTCCATAAAAATTACTAATAAATACAATTCTAGGAACTCCATTTGATAATATAACTTGTGTGAGTATAGCTTTGTTTTCATAGTTAATATCATATCCGAGATTATATTTAATTAGATCTTTATTAATTAGATTCTTATGAATATACGTATTCTTGTTATCCATTTTATCTATGTCGATATAAAATTTTTCATCAATATTCGATTTGGTCAAAGGTTTAAAAGGGTTCTCTGACATAAAGATATTTTCAAAGACACTTTCTTTTTGGAAGTTATGAGTATATCCATTTTCAGGTCCATATGTTTCTGTAAAATGAATATTCACCATTGTAGTATCTTTACCTACTGTATAAAAAACATTATACGGTCCGAACAGTTGGGAAAATTTTCCTGTATCTTCTGCAAACTCAATTGCTACAATCTTGCATTCTTGAAAGTCAGAATTGAAATAGGTTTTATTTAAATATTTACTCCTTGCACTATCCAGAAGGGATAAAAAACCAATATTATTTGATATTTCTGCAAAGGGAAAATGTTGGAAATATATAAGTTCTCCGCTGTCGTCCATTTTGAGAGTGAAAAGGTCTTTGTTTTTTTCAATAAATGTTGCAGTTCTCTCTTTAAAATCTGAATAACTTAACCAAGGATAAGCATATGAATCTTTTCCAAAATTCATATAGCCGTTTGTATTGTCATCATCACGAAGAAATTTTATCTTTTGTCCAATGAAGTTTTCTCTGTTAATTTTTTGTACTTGAGTCTGTCCAAAAGAAACTGTCGTTGCAACTATTAGTGTCAGGAATGCTATTTTAATTTTCATTATATCTTATCTTAGAATTTATCAACTGTAAATGTATGAAATATTAGATAATAATCCCCCTCACTCCCTCAAATATGGATAACACAAAAAGTACTTCGTTACCGTCGTTGAAAGT
>JBEBUB010000200.1:0-3704 GCA_040393445.1 Flavobacterium beibuense | reverse complement strand
TCACTATTATGAATGCTTCTGAATTCAACTCCTTTATTCAAGACAGAAAACTCACTATTGCCACAGCCGAAAGCATTACAGCCGGACTTCTAGCAAGCACTATAGCTTCTGTATCTGGAGCTTCAGCTATTCTAAAAGGCGGAATTATAACATATAGTGAAGAGTTGAAAACAAAACTATTAGGAGTTGATCCTGAAGTTCTAAAAAAATATTCTGCTGAATCTGCCCAAACCACCACCGAAATGGTAAAAGGTCTCTCAAAATTAGGCTTGAATGCTGATATTTATGTGGCAGTCACCGGAGTAGCCTCTGCATCGGTTAACGAATACAAAATCAACAAATCAGTAGGTCAGGTTTATGTCGCAATTCTATTCGAAAATCAAGTCTATTTTTTCGATACTATCATTTCCACTGACCAACACAAAGACCCTCGTAATTATATTAGAGAAAAAACAGTTTCCTTTATTTTTGACAAAATCGAAGAGATTGTATTAAAAAAATCATCTATTTAGAACACAAACATTCATAATAATCTTATTTTCATTATGTTTGCACATCCATAAATCATAAACTTATGCACAAAAAAATTACTTCTTCAGTTTTGTTAGGCATAGCCTTACTAACTAGTGCCTATTCTACAGCACAAAAACAAAAAACTCCTCAACAATTCGGTCAATCTGCTTTTTATGAACAACTCAAACAAAGAGCAGAACAAAACAACGGACTTGCTAGTTGTGGTGCTTATGAATTTGATCAATACCAAAACTCTATCAACCCGAAAAAAGAGACCACTCAACAATTTGAATCTTGGCTTGCTGCTAAAATAAGAAATTCTCAAGAAAGCAATTTTCAAGGTCGTCAAGCTGGTCAGGTGATTACTATTCCTGTAGTGGTTCATATTATTCATGACAATAAGCCTTACGGAGTTGATGAGAACATCACTAATGAACAAATCCTATCACAAATTACCGTTCTAAATCAAGATTTCAGAAGATTGGCAGACACTCCGGGGTTTAACAGCAACCCAATCGGGGCTGACATCGAAATTGAATTCTGTTTAGCCCAACGTACTCCAGACGGGCAAGCAACTACCGGAATCAACAGATTAAACATTCCTACGCCTGTTTTAGATACGCCTTGGGGAACTTTCGTAACCTGGAGTACAGAAGACATCGAAGGTACTCTAAAACCTACAACCGTATGGGATCCTGAGGAATATCTGAATATCTGGGTAGTCGATAACATTCTGTTGGGAATGATGGCAGGCTATGCTCAATTTCCGGAATCTTCTACTTTAGACGGTTTAGATGGAGGTTCTCTAAGTGAAGGCGGAGCTACTGATGGAGTAGTAATTGCTCACAATTGCTTCGGTTCATCAGACATTTATCCAAGCGGAACCTATGCCTCTCCTTACGACAAAGGAAGAACAACCACTCACGAAGTTGGCCACTGGCTAGGTTTACGTCACGTTTGGGGAGACAATAACTCTTGTACGGTAGATGCTACAGACAGCTTGAATGATTACTGCTTAGATACACCTCCGGCTAGTGATGCAAATCAAGGTTGTGCGCAAACCACTTCTTGTCCTACACCGAGTATGATAGAAAATTATATGGATTATACAGATGATTCATGTAAAAACACATTCACACAAGACCAAAAAACAAGAATAACAACCGTTATGGCAAATTCTCCTAGAAGAGTTTCTTTAATTACTTCTTCAGCATGTATGGCTCCTGATGATTTTGATTTAAAAGTAGGTGCTATTAACTTAGGAGCTTGTGCTTATGACGTAAACCCTATTGTTACTTTAGTAAATTCAGGAACAACTACTACTATTACTTCTGCTGAATTGTCATTCGGAATTGAGGGTGAAGAAACTCAAACTTATTCTTGGACAGGTAATCTTGAACCTCATGCAAGTGTTGATGTTGTTTTACCACTTATAGCATTCGACCAAGAAGGTAATTTCCTTGTTGAGATAACTAGCGTAAACGAAACTATTGACGACAACTTATTGAACAATAGCAAAACCGTACGCAAAACTCTTGGAAATATTTATTTAGGAAATGCGGTTACTATATCATTGACTACTGATAATTATGGAGACGAAACCTCTTGGGAGCTTGTGAACGGCACAACAGGAGTTGTAGCAGCATCCGGAGCTAATTACTCTAATAATCAAACCATTAACCAAACAGTTGCCTTAAACCCGAATGATTGTTATACATTCACTATTTATGATGCTTACGGAGATGGTATTTGCTGTAGTTCAGGACAAGGTTCTTACTCTTTAATGATAGGCTCAGAAGTAATTGCTTCAGGAGGATCTTTCGCTATGAGAGAATCTACTACATTTATTGTTGATGGAACTGTAAGCATTGACACTCCAAACGGATTAGACAAAATAACACTTTATCCGAACCCTGCTAACTCTATCATTAACATTGTAATGGGAGACACAAACAATTTGCCTGAAAGTTTTACCATTTATAACACTTTAGGACAGATAGTTAAAGACAAAAACATAACCAACTCATCTGATTTATCAGTTGATGTTAGTTCATTTGCAAAAGGTGTTTACCTCATTAGAGTAAACAATAAAAATCAAACGCAAACCTTAAGGTTTATCAAACAATAACAAATAAAAATGCCTCCTAATAAGGGGGCATTTTTTATTAGTTTTATCCAATCTTTACAGAAGTCATATTAAGTGAACCACCCACCATTTTATCATTAAAAAACGAAATATCATCACTATTATCTTGTAAAGCAAGTGAATAAATAAGTGGATAATAATGATCTGGTGTTGGGATAGCCAATTTGGCTTTTTCTCCTAAATCCTGATAGTTAATAAGAGATTTGTGATCGTTTTTAGAAATCTTCGTTTTAAACATTTCGTTCATTTCCACAGCCCAATCAAATCCAAAATTAGGCGTATTCATATTTTTCCAATCAATCATCCTAAGGTTATGTACCATATTTCCACTCCCGATGATAAGCACTCCTTTTTTTCGTAAAGCAGAAAGTTGTTTTGCTAAATCATAATGATACTGAGCCGGTTTATAATAGTCGATACTCAATTGCAAAACCGGAATATCAGCATCCGGATACATGTGTCGAACCACTGTCCAAGTTCCGTGGTCCAGACCCCAATCGTGATCTAACCCAACATTGGTCGAGGTAATCAAACTTGCGGTTTCTTTCGCTAAAATCGGATTCCCTTTGGCAGGATATTGTACATCAAAAAGTGCTTGAGGAAAACCTCCGAAATCGTGAATCGTTTTCGGATTTTCCATAGCTGTTATATGGGTTCCGTTTGTAAGCCAGTGAGCTGACACGACCAAAACTGCTTGAGGTCTAGGAATTTCCATACCGAATTTTATCCAAGTTCTGGAAAATTCGTTATCTTCGATTCCGTTCATGGGTGAGCCATGCCCTATGAATAATACAGGCATTTTAGTGCTTTGTTCTTTCAAAGTTTGGCTCCAACTATATAGTGGTTGTAATGATGTCATAGCTAATCCTCCTAGTCCAAGTTTGATGAAAGTTTTCCTTTTCATTTATCTTTTTTCACATTTGTACATACAAATGTAGTAAAAAATCCTTGAATTAGAAAAATTACAAAAAATAAAATCTTACTTTTGCACCCTTAAAAATTTAATAATCAGATGACACAAATCAGAAACATTGCAATTATTGCC
>JBEBUB010000199.1:0-3706 GCA_040393445.1 Flavobacterium beibuense | reverse complement strand
TTTAGTTTAACTCCATATTTTTAAAGGCTCGTTCAGCAATGAACGAGCCTTTTTTTTGTGAGCCGAGAAGTTCATACAGCGACGCTACGGTTCGACCCGCAGAGTATCAGCCATATTAACCCTCATTATTCTGGAAAAGCTTATATTATTTAAAGAGGTAATTCATTCAACACTTTCTTTTGTGTTCTCCAGTTCGGATAGTATTGGTCCATTAACATGATGAAACGCTTATTATGATATCGTTCTAAAATATGCAACAATTCATGTACAACCACATATTCAACACATTCAATTGGCTTTTTGGCTAACTCTATATTAAACCACACCCGTTCGTTATTAATTGCACAAGACCCCCATTTGGTTTTCATCATTCTGATTTTGAACTCAGGGATTTCTATTTGAATTTTCTGGGCATGAATTGTTAGAAGTTGATTTAATTTATTTCGTAACAATTTTCGATAAAATCGATATAAAACCGCACGCTTTAAATTCACATCCGAGGTATCTACAACAGCAAGAATAATTTTTTTACCTTTTATGAATACAGTATTCCTAGTGGATCCTACAACCTTCAACAAATAACGCTCACCAAACAAAAAATGACTTTCTTGAGTAATCATTAAACGCTCGGTTTCTCTTGCCTGATTTTGAAACTTTAACTGCTCTTTCTTAATCCAACCCAATTTAGTCGCCGCATAGATTTTCACCTTCTCCAAATCATAAAATTCGGGAGAAGAAATTGTCACGTGACCCTCAGGCGGATGTACACTAAGATGCAAATTCTTGATATCTTTAAAAGTAACTTCTATATCTACACCACCAATCTTCAACTGCTCGACTTTCATCAAAATTCCTCTTTATGTGCGTCAATAATTTTATAAATTTCGTTCACCTTGTCCTTATCTTTCACCACACCGTAGATGGCTTTTTTAACAAGGTTTTGTTTTGCTAAGTTTTCCCTAAAGCCTTCCTGTTTGGCAAACTGAACCGCTTCTTCACAAGCTAAAGTGAGCTCTTCATCTTCTAAAGAATGATATAATGCTACCTTACCTTTTGTATTAAGTGAAGCGGGTATATCGTCTTTTTTACCTTGATTGACTTGACGTACTAAAGAAGCCATCTCATCCAGATATTCTTGATAAGAAATCATTTCTTGCTTGCGCTTTTCTATTAATTCTTGCAAAAGTACAGACATGTGTTCAAAATACTTAGGATCCAATAAGTGTTCTTCTACAATCTTACTTCGAACGTTGTTTTCAATGATTTCTGCAACAGCCTCATTATTTCCTTTTACACCTTTAGGCAAGGTATCAATAGCCTGGAGAGCATCAGATTCAAATAAATCCAATAAGGAGATATCCTCAAAAGGAGAAATGGTTTCCGATTCTTCGGCACGGATATAAGTATCAATCAAGAAACGCATATCTGCTTCATAAGCTTTCAAATCAATGGTTTCACCAGATGCTTTTCTGATAATTTCTCTTAGATTTAAATAATCATCCAGTTTTTGATGAAAACGCTTTACTTCAGAATTGCTAAAATCAGTCTGAACAAAATCCGCTTTAATAGCTGTATAAGCACGAACGTATTCGACAATGGCTTTGTACAGTGCCATACGTTTAAATTCATTGGATTTCAAATCTTCAGGATTTTCGGTGTTCCCACAGAAATAGCGGATATAATCCAAAGCCGCTTTAGGAAATGCTACATTTTCAATAATCGCTTCCACCGTTTCATAAGCTGTCATCAAGCGGTTAACTGCAGTTTTTATACGGTCCTTTAAATTGATTTCTACTTCCTCTTTTGTAAACCCTTCACTATCCAGGTCTGAAGTATAAACACTAATAGCATCGGTTACATTGCCGAACAATTCCATATAGTCGACGATATAGCCATAATCTTTATCATCTGTATCTAAACGATTTACACGACAAATAGCTTGGAACAAGGTATGGTCCTGCATTTTCTTATCGATATAAATATAAGTACATGGAGGTGCATCAAATCCCGTCAATAGTTTTGAAACCACAATGAGCAATTTCATACGGGCAGGTTCCTTACGGAAACGCTCTTTGCTTTCTTGTTCGTAAGTATCTGTCTTGGATTTATTACCACTCGAGCTAACAGATTTCAATAATTTCGTATACGTATTATAAATATATTCCCTATCGGTTTCACTATCAGCTCCGGTATCTTCTAAAGAAATATCGCTGGCATTTGGATTGTAAGAGGTAATAATCGCACATTTGTTTTTGAGCTCCGTATTAATAAATAGGTTGTAATATTTACACGCTTCATAAATACTACCAGCCACCAAAATAGCATTTCCTCTTTCATTGGCCAATCGCGGCTTCACCGAAAAGTCCATCACAATATCAGATACGATTTTTTCCATGCGACTCTTAGAGCTCAATACATTTTGCATGGTACCCCATTTCTTTTTGAGTTCATTGCGCTGGAAATCATTCAAGCCCGCTGTTTTGGCATCAAACCATTGGTCAACTTTAGTTTGGGAAGTTAAGGCTTGCTCGATTTTTCGACCTTCGTACATCAAATCTTTCACAACGCCATCTTGTACTGCCTCGTTAAATTTATAAGTATGAATGTATCTACCAAATACATCCATCGTCGTTTTTTTATCTTCTTTTAGTAGTGGCGTTCCTGTAAATCCAACAAATACAGCATTGTGTAGTATCGCTTTCATTACCTGATTTAACTTACCACTTTGAGTACGGTGACACTCATCGACAAATACAAAAATCTCTCCTTGAGTCTGCATAGGATTTTCTTGCAATTCTTTTAAAAATGCATCAAAATCGGTTTCACCTTTGTTTCCGAATTTATGAATCAATGAACATACCAAACGTGGTCGCGAGGAAGTTAAAAAGTGTAACAATTCTTTGCCTGATCTGGTCTTCGCAATATCGGTTTCACCCACATCATTAAAGACACGTTCTATCTGATCATCAAGCTCAGTTCGATCGGTCAAAATCACTAACCGCGAATTTGGAACATTCTCTAAAATCCATTTACCGAGCATTACCATCATCAGTGATTTACCAGATCCCTGAGTATGCCAAATGATTCCACCTTCCTTTCTCTTCACAAAATCTTGGGCAGCTTTTAGTCCAAAATACTGATGTGGACGTGGCAATTTCTTTACCCCTGCATCAAATACAATTGTATTATAGATAATATCTAAAAAACGTTCTTTTATACAAAGCTTCTTTAAGTATTTGTCGAGTTTATAATCCGTATCATCATCCTCGTCTTCTTTCCAAGACAAGAAATATTTCGCTGGCGTTTCAATAGTTCCGTATTTCAAACCTTGAGTATTATTCCCAGCCATTACGAATTGTAAGGTAGTATAAAACCATTCGTTGAAGGTTTCCTTTTGATTAGAAATGGATTGATTTACCGATTCTGCTATATCTGTAGTACCTCGTTTTAATTCCAGCACCCCTAAGGCAATTCCATTCACGTACAACACAATATCAGGGCGGCGCGTATGTTGACCTTTAGTCAAGGTAACTTCTTCCGCTATACCGAATTCATTATTTTCCCAATTTTTCCAATCAATCGCGAAAATGGTATCAAACTGCTCGCCCAATTCCGGACGAGCTTTCACACCATAACGCAGCGTATTGTAAAATACCTTATTGCGATTGTATAAATTACCAGAGTTGGTATGCGCCAAATCGTACAA
>JBEBUB010000198.1:0-3709 GCA_040393445.1 Flavobacterium beibuense | reverse complement strand
TCGTTCGGGGCATATTATAAGCTGAAAATAGACAAGGTGACTATTAAAGCCGGTTTGTCTTTTACGAATCTTTCTTATTTATATGATATGGAAGGCTTTAATACACATTTGTCTGCTTATCAAAGTATTCGTTTGAACTCCAACATTACTTCGGATCAGATTAATGATGTGATAGACAATCACGAAAATCCGGAACTCAAACACAATTTGTCATATTATGAAATTCCGCTAGAAATAGGCATAGAATTCTTTAGGAGGAATAAATTTTCTACGGATGCGATTATGAGTTTTAGCACCTTGATAAAACGTAAAGATGAGTTGATTTTATCGTCTTCACAATTTGCGAATACGAATATTGGAGAATCTGAAAAATTCAGAAAATCAGAGTTTTATTTAGGAGTAGGTTTGGGCTTCAGATATCAATTATCAGGAAGATTTAATCTGAACATAAATCCTATTTTTAAAACCAATTCGCTTACCGTATTCAGTGATTCACCATACCCGAAAGCCTTTATATTTCAAGTGCAAACAGGGCTCTCATATAACTTGGGTTTTTAGAAAGTTAGTTTGTTAGTTGAGTTGTTTGAGTTGAGCCCTTTTAAAGAGGGCTTTTCTTTTTTTTATTCCTTATATTTAAGGAGTAAGTTTACATCAAATAAAAAAACGAAAAATCCTGATAGATTACTATCAGGATTTTTGCTTAGTATCTATGGCTAATAAATAATTATTTGTATTCCTCTACTTTTTTAGAATACTCTTCTTCATAACCGGTTCCTTTGGTTAATTCCGCTGCTGTTTCAGCACTTTTTAAAGCTTGTTTTTTGTCTCCCATTTTCTTGTAAATACGTGCTTTTAAAGAATACATCCAGAAAGCTTTAGGGTTTTCTTCCAAAACTTTATCTGCAAACTCTATAGCTCTTGGTAAGTCATGCCCGATTTCTTCAAAATAGAAAGCAGCATCTCTGTAAGGAGGATTTTTTCCGTTCAAAGCTTTTTCTAAATGAGTTAGAATTCGCTCTTTATTTTCGGCTTTAATAGGAACAGATACTTTAGTATGTTCCCACATGATGTTTAATGTAGCACTAGTACTTGTAATATCGTTTAATTCGATAGTAAAAGTTTCTACTAATTCATCTAAATGAGTAGCTTTTACTTCAATTTTTGCCACATCGTTTTCAGGTTTGATATCATTTAAGCCAGAGCTTTTATGATTCGTATTCAGCATAATTATCCAGCTGCCTTTGTTCGGAATCGTATAAAGAGCGTATGTACCTGCTTTTACAACTTGATCACCAAAGAAAACTTCTTCGCCAAAAGTAATTTTAGTAGCTGCATTTGCTCCTGTTCTCCATGGTTTTTCGAAGGCTACCATATCGCCAAATATTTTTCTTCCTTTAACAGAAGGGCGAGAATACTCTAATTCGATACTAGAGGTTGAAAATTGCTGTTTTGTAGTCACCTTAGGGCTTGCCGCAGGCATTGCAAATTCTTGTTGTACTGCTTCTTTTGAAACAGTGCTCGACACAGATACTTGTGCAGTACTCACAACTGTAAAAAACAGTAAACCTACTGTGCTTAATACATTTCTTTTCATAATTGTTAATTTTTGTTTTTGATTAATCACCAAAAATAAGTATTTATTTGTAAAAGTGAAATAAATGATAGGGTAAGAATGGGAATAGATTTTTTAAACTGTCGGAAAATAAACTTATCTAAACACTTTCAAGCTGTAGCTAAAAACTTTATTTTCGCTTTTTAAAAATTACTCCTTTTAATTTATCCAATGAACATTCAATCTTACATTCAATCGCATTTACAGTTACCCGAAAAAAGCATCATAGCTACATTAGAACTTTTAGCTGAAGACCATACGATTCCCTTTATAGCCCGTTATCGAAAAGACAAAACCGGAAACTTGGACGAAGTTGCCATTGAGCAAATCGTAAAACTCAAAAATACCTTTGATGCTATTGTAAAGCGAAAGGAATCGATTTTGGGTTCTATCGAAGAGCAAAATGCGTTGACACCGGAGCTGAAAACTAAAATCGAAGCCAGTTTTGATTTGAATGAGTTGGAGGATTTATACTTGCCGTATAAAAAGAAACGTAAAACCAAAGCCGATACAGCTCGAGAAAACGGATTGGAGCCATTAGCCAAAATCATTATGGCTCAAAATACCGATGATGTTGAATTCATTGCTTCGAAATATTTGAATGATAAAGTCTTGAATGAAGATGAAGCCATTTCGGGAGCAGAAGATATTATTGCAGAATGGATAAACGAAAATATCTATATCCGTAAGAATGTCAGACGACTTTTTCAACGTAAAGCAGTGGTTTCGACCAAAAAAGTAAAAAAAATCGAAGACGAAGAGAAAGCTCAAAAGTTTGAACAATATTTTGATTGGAATGAGTCGCTTCTAAAAGCTCCGTCTCACCGATTGTTGGCTATGCTTCGAGCAGAAGCCGAAGGTTTCGTAAAACTCAATATCGAAATCGAGAAAGAAGAAGCCATTGAGTTTATCGAAAACAACATTATCAAGAACAATAACGATACGAAAAAATACCTGAAAAGAGCCATTGCAGACAGTTATAAACGACTGCTCGAACCGGCCATTTCCAACGAAGTGTTGCAGGAGGCAAAAGCCAAAGCAGATGCTATAGCCATCGGAGTTTTTGCGGAGAATTTGAAGCAGTTACTATTAGCTTCTCCACTGGGTGAAAAGCGAATTTTAGCTATTGATCCGGGTTATAGAACGGGTTGCAAAGTAGTTTGCCTCGACGAAAAAGGCGATTTGCTCTATAACGAAACTATTTTCCCACATCCGCCACAAAACGATACCGCTGTGGCAATGAAAAAAATTCGTTCTATGGTGAATGCTTATAACATTGAAGCCATTTCTATAGGAAACGGAACGGCTTCCAGAGAAACGGAATTTTTTATCAAGAAAATCGCTTTTGATAAGCCTGTTCAGGTGTTTGTCGTGAGCGAAGCCGGAGCATCAGTATATTCCGCATCCAAAATCGCTCGAGAAGAATTCCCAAATTATGATGTAACAGTTCGTGGAGCTGTTTCTATTGGAAGAAGATTATCAGATCCATTAGCTGAATTGGTGAAAATTGACCCGAAATCCATAGGAGTAGGACAATATCAACACGATGTAGACCAAACCAAACTCAAAGAAGAACTCGATAACGTGGTTGTTCGTTGTGTGAATGCGGTGGGAGTGAACCTCAACACAGCCAGCAAATCCTTACTTTCTTACGTTTCAGGAATCGGGGAGAAGATGGCTGAAAATATCGTAAATTATCGTTCCGAAAATGGAGCTTTTTCAAGCCGAAAAGAACTCAAAAAAGTTCCGAGATTGGGTGAAAAAGCCTTTCAACAAGCAGCAGCTTTTGTGAAAATCCACAATGCTGAAAATCCGCTTGACAATTCGGCTGTGCATCCGGAGGCTTATCCGATAGTGGAGAAAATGGCGAAAGATTTAGGCGTTTCGGTAGCTTCGTTAATCGGAAACAAAGAAAAGATAACTGCCATTCCGCTTGAAAAATACATAACAAACGACATCGGTATTTTATCTTTAAAAGATATCGTAAAAGAGCTCGAAAAACCGGGACTAGACCCGAGAAAAGAAGCCAAAGTTTTCGAGTTTGATCCGAATTTAAGAACAATAAACGATGTGAAAATCGGAATGGTCGTTAACGGA
>JBEBUB010000197.1:0-3718 GCA_040393445.1 Flavobacterium beibuense | reverse complement strand
GTGTTTTCCCAAGCGGAAGCCGTTCCTATTCTTCCTAGATTCGCTTTTACGCCTATATCTTCCGGTATTCCGAGCAATACGAAAGGCTCTTCTGAGGTTTTGAGATACTCTTCGATAGCGATGTTTTCAGGAATGGTTGCTATTCGTTCTCCGAATTTAATTTCCCCTTTTCTAAAAGAGGTAAGGTCGTATAAACTTTGTGCAGAAAACCGAATGATATTTTCCATGGGAGGTTAGTTAATTTCTTCGACACATTTAAAATTTTCGATAAAGAACCTTTGGGGCTGTGTAGTGACTTCTAAGTTTTTAGAAATCAGTTCTTTTTCGAATACATAATTGGTTTTGTCACCCGCTCCGTAGCGAATTTGCATCACTGAAACAGGGTGTTTTTTCAAATCTTCAAAGTCATCTTTCATAAAGTAAAACGAACTGTTCAGCACTCTTATGTTTTCATTGGTTCCTGAAGAGAATTTAGCAGAACAAACTTCTTTTTCTTGATGAATTAATGTGTAGATTTTGCCGTTTGTGAGTTGTATGAAGATTCGGGAGTTTTTGTCTAAACATTCCGTTTCGATAAAAGTGTCGCTTTTTTGCACTCTCTGAATGTTTAAAAGCAAGTAACCGTTGTCGTTTGAGAGCGATAGGAACATATAATTTGATTTTTTTGCGAACGCATGTTCATAAATCAAATACTTTTTTGTTTCCTTAAGGCTTAAGCTATCGTTTTGAAATTCAATATCATATTCGCAATTTTGAGCAGAAGCAAAAAACGAAAACAAGCAAAACAAAAAGGCTAATCTCATCCGTTAAATTTTTCTGCAAAGTACTACAATTTTTTCATTTTTCAGGTCGGTTGTGAAAAAAACATAGTGGTCTCCACCGTCATTAATTTTCCACTTTTGTCGTATCTGTGCTACGGTTTCCGGAAAGTTACGAACCGATATATTTGCCTTTTTACCTTGTAGTTCTTTTTTCATGAATTCCTTTTTGTATGGGAAGACCATTTCGACTTCGAAAGCTCTTCCTTGAAAGTCAATCGGTTGTTCTGAGGTAAAGAGATGAGAATGTCTGTGTAGTTTGCTGATGTTGTGCGATTTGCCTAAAGCTCCAAAACCTTGCGATTTCATGATGGCTGCATTGGGCTCATATAGATATTTTTTAGGTTCAGAAAGTGTGGTTTCAATTTCGTTAACTAGCACGAAATCAAAAACTTCTGTGACCCCTTTAGTGAAATTTATGGTTTTGATTGTAATGGCATCTTCATAATCTTTTTTGAGTTCGAAAAGCAGTTCCTTCACCTCATTTTCTACAGCTACGATATGAATGTTCTTGACGTTTTGAAGCTCAGAAATTCCCACTGAAATGTCATAAATAGGAGAGGTCTTAATCAAAATGTTATCTGAAAATTCAAAGTAATCTTCCAGTAAAACCGTAACATCTGGCAGGCAATCTTTCAGTAAGAAAACTTTGCCTTTTAGGTCGTTTCTACGGCTTGGGTCTATATAAATCCAATCGAATTTTTGATCTTGATTCTTCAAAACTTCCAATCCGTCTTGAGCAAAACAAGTGATGTTTTCACAATTTAAAACATTGAAATTATGATGCACGATTTGAGATAAATCGGAGTTAATTTCACAATGCAAAACTTCTTTGAAAACTTGAGAAAAGTAATAACAATCGACCCCGAAGCCACCTGTAAGGTCAATAATTCGGTTACCGGAAGTGATATTCGATTTGTATTGGGCTGTAATTTCTGAAGAGGTTTGCTCAACTGATACTTTACTCGGATAGATAATATTTTCTGCCTGAAACCAAGTGGGTAGCTTGTGTTGAGCTTTGGTTTTTGCCTCAATTTGATTCAGGATTTCTTTGTAATCAACCTCAGGAAACGGATTACCTTTTAAGCTCAAACTCTTGATGTCAGCTCCAACATACTGATGGATGAAATTTTGGATTTCTTTATTGAGTAGTGAGCTGAAAGTCATTGAGTTGCTAAAAAGTTGATAGAAGATTATATTCGTTTCAAATTTAGGTTAAAACTAAACAATATATTCTATTATTTTAAATTTCTGAAAAAAGCCTCCGTGTTATAAATACGTAAGTAACAATAATAATAATGATACTAAATCCAAAGTAGATATAATTTTTTGAAAGTTTTAGTCAGCTAAGATATTATCCCTATATTTGGCAACGTTAAAAATCAGAAAAAGTGTGTATGTCATTACATGTAAATGCTTTGATATTCTAATGTTTATTTTGATTCTTGTAAAGAATGTTTTGCTTCAATTAAAAGATAATTGTTGCAAATTATTATAGAAAGTCCTAATAGAAATATAGTTTTTTAAATATGGTATTTAGCAGCAGTTTCTTTGTTTTATATTTTCTTCCTATATTTTTGCTAATCTATTATTTGATAGACAAACGTTATAAAAACCTAACTATATTACTGGCTAGTATCTTTTTCTATAGTTGGGGAGCTCCGAAGTTTGTATTTGTTATTGTGGGTTCCACAATTTTGGATTTCTATCTCGTAAGATTACTATATAAATCAGAGAAAAAGAACCAACGTAGGTTACTTCTTTTCGTTTCAGTTTTTATTAATCTGGGACTTTTAGCATATTTCAAATACGCTAATTTTTTTATAGAGACTGTCAATGATGTTTTAGGTTTTTTAGGAAAAAATACTATAAAGTGGACAGAGGTATTATTACCTATAGGAATTTCCTTTTATACCTTTCAGACGATTACTTATTCTGTAGATGTTTATAGAAAAGTACATAAACCTCTAGACAAGGTGACGGATTATCTATTATATATTATGTCTTTTCCTCAAATGATAGCAGGGCCTATAGTTAGATTTAATTCTATTGCTGATCAAATTACTTCAAGAATAGAAACTATTGATGACAAGCTCAATGGTTTTTACCGTTTTTGTATTGGGCTTGCCAAAAAAGTTCTGATAGCTAATGTTATGGGTGCTCAGGCTGATTTAATCATGAATGGAAATGTTTCAAACTTAGATTTTTCAACAGCATGGTTAGGGATTATAGCTTACACTTTTCAGATTTATTTTGATTTTTCAGGTTATTCTGATATGGCTATAGGATTAGGAAGAATGATGGGCTTTAAATTTCCGGAAAACTTCAATTCTCCATATATATCAAAAAGCATAACAGAGTTTTGGCGTAGATGGCATATGACTTTGGGGGCATTCATGAGAGATTATTTATATATTCCTCTAGGAGGAAATAGAGTTTCAAGTAAAACGAGAATGTATTTTAATCTTTGGATAGTGTTTCTCCTTTCAGGTCTTTGGCATGGAGCATCTTGGAATTTTGTTGTTTGGGGAGCCTTTCATGGTTTATTTTTGATTTTAGATAAGATGTTCTTGCTTAAAATTTATGAGAGGATAGGAGGTTTATTAAGTATGCTTATTACCTTTTTTATTACAATGATAGGTTGGACAATTTTCAGGTTAGAAGACTTTCAAGTTTTGAAAACATATTTAACGAAACTTTTCCGGTTTCAAGGAGTTTATATACCTGAAGCACTCCCGTCATTTTATCCAATTCTTATAGTTGCTGTTTTCTTTTCTTTTCTTACTTATTTTAATCTCGGAAAAAAAGTTGAAAATTATGTTTTTTGGAAAGAGAATTATAGTATTAAAGCAAGTTTACTCAATACTGTAATTGCTATGATTTTATTGTTGCTATCTATA
>JBEBUB010000196.1:0-3720 GCA_040393445.1 Flavobacterium beibuense | reverse complement strand
ATAAGGCTCTAATCAAATATTCCAATCCGTTGAGCTTGATTTCGTATATCTGTTGAAGTTGTTGGCCTAATTTACCGGCTGGAAAACCTTGGTTTTTATACCAAACCAAATAATATTCCGGTAAATCTATCAGCAAACGATTTTTATATTTTCCGAAAGGCATTTTGGCTTGAGCCAGCTCTAAAAACAACCTCCGTTGCTCTTGAGGATTCATTAAAGCCAATTAAAAGTAACTTCTTTTTGAATATCCGGATGCAGACTCAAATAAACAGGACAAGTAAGTGCTGCTCTTTCTAAAATGGTTTTTGTTTTCTCGTCTGCACTCATATTCATATTGAATTCCACGATGATTTTAGAAATCATTCGAGGTTCAGCTTTCATGATTTTCGTAACCGAAGCTGTAGAACCATCAAAATTCACATCCATTTGATTGGCTTTAATCCCCATAATAGTAAGCATACAAGTTGCTAATGAATTCGCAACCATATCTGTAGGAGAAAAAGCTTCGCCTTTACCGTTATTGTCTGTGGGAGCATCGGTTATGATTTCTGTCCCGGATTGCAAATGAACTGATTTGGTTCTTAAACCGCCTGTATAGGTTACTTTTGATGTCATTATTTTGCTTCTTTGATAGTTAAATCTTTATCGTAGTATAATATGTAAACTCCTATGTTATAATAACCTCCGTTTGAGCTTTTTGTATAGATAAACTTACTTTCAATTTGTTCCGAAGCAATATTTTTAGCTGTTTTCTCAAAATCATCTTTTTGTGATAAACGTAGCAACACATCAAAAGTTACATCAAAACCTCTAATAGCATATTGGTTCGGGAAAATATTGTTTTTCTTTTTATACTCTTTAAAAAACGAACTGGTTTCGTCACTGTTATTCTCTCGTATCGAAGACGGATAATGAAGATTCAACTTAGCCAAAACCTCAGATTTCACTTCGTCTGATTCCAAAGCAGCGGTTTTTTCTAAAACCACCAACTTTATATCATACAGACTCTGAAGATTAACTAGCATTTTCGTAACGTTTAAAACCATCGATGATGATTCAGTTTCGAGAATTACGTAGTTTGTTTTTCCTGATTGAAGTAAAGATTTGAGGTGATCAACATTTAAACCTCCTTGTTCATTGAAATTCACAAACGGAATTCGATTAGCATTTTTAGAAATAAAATCTCTAGAACTTTGTTTTTTTCTATCTACAATAGCGAGAACATTTTGTTTTTTATCTGTCAAAAAGTTCAACATCATTTTTTTAGAAACATCTGTCGGAGGAACAGCCAAATAAAGGTTATCGTGTCCGGTTTTTCCTTCTTTTGACAAAGGTGAAATCACCAATACATCTTTTGAGCTTAACAATGAAGCTGCTTTTTCTGAATGTGATTGAAAAAACGGACCAATAACAGCTTCAACTTTCGAAAAATCATTCGTTTTTATAAGATGATCTACAGCCGAATTCGACTGAGTTTCTTCAGAATCATAGAACGTAATTTTAAAGTTTCCACCTAAATTATTGATGGAATCAATCGCAATTAAAGCTCCTGCATAAAAATCTAACGTAACGTTGAGAAATTGACTTCTTTTGAGGTTTTCTTGCACCGAAGCACTATTCTCTAAATCCAATTTCGAAACATTAAACGGAAGCATAAAAACAACTTCTTTTTGAGTGGAGTTGTCTTTTAGTCCCATGTTTTTATAGTCATGATTTCCTGATACTACTACATCAGAATCTTTTTTTGATTTTCCGAAAAGAGAAGTGTCTGCTTTTTCTTCCTGTATTTTCAACGGAATTCTAAGCGTATCATTCACCTTTAAACCATCTTTAAGTTGCGGATTAGTTTGCAAAAGTTCCGCTTCGGTTACTTGATATTTTTGAGTGAGAGCAAAAACGGTTTCTTTCGGTTGAACAATGTGGATAATTTCGTCATTTTTCAGAACAGTTGTAGAACTCTGAACCGCTTTTCCGGAAGGAATAAACAACTCCATTCCGGGTTGTAGGCCGTTTTCTAATTGAGTTTTATTAGCATCCTGAATAGCCTGAATAGTTGTTCCGTATTGTTGGGCAATTCCGAAAAAGGTTTCTTTAGGTTCTACTTTGTGATAAACGCCATCTTTTCTTACCACTTTTTTACCTTTATCAGGAATAAGCAATACGGTACCTAGCTGAATCCCGTTTTTTGCATCGGGATTCAGTGTATAGATATCGTGTGGGGTAACCCCATATTTTTTAGCCAGATTAGTAACTGTGTCGTCTTTGACAACCGTATGTTTGATGTGTTGCTGGGCAGAAGCTTTGCATTGCAAAAACCCGAAAATAAGAATCAAAAAAAATATTCTTTTCATATCGTTATCTTTTGTTGTTTGACCTTGCAAAAACTATTCCCAAAGCTGTACTGTGGCTGTCAAGAATATTATTCCCATTCAATAGTAGCAGGCGGTTTAGAGCTGATGTCATACACAACTCTGTTTACACCTTTTACTTTGTTGATGATTTCGTTTGAAATCTTCATTAGGAATTCATACGGAAGGTGTACCCAATCAGCAGTCATCCCGTCTGTAGATTCTACAGCTCTTAAGGCAACTACTTTTTCATACGTACGTTCATCTCCCATTACTCCAACACTATTTACAGGAAGCAAAATAGCTCCTGCTTGCCAAACTTTGTCATAAAGTCCGTGCTCTTTCAATCCGTTAATGAAGATATAATCAACTTCTTGTAGTATTCTTACTTTCTCAGGAGTGATATCTCCTAGAATTCTGATTGCTAATCCAGGTCCTGGGAACGGATGTCTTCCGAGAAGTTCATCATCAATTCCGAGTGTTCTTCCTACCCTACGAACTTCGTCTTTGAATAGCATTCTGAGTGGTTCCACAATTTGAAGTTTCATAAAATCAGGGAGACCGCCCACATTGTGGTGTGATTTTATAGTAGCCGAAGGTCCTTTTACAGAAACCGATTCTATTACATCAGGATAAATCGTTCCTTGAGCTAACCATTTTACATCTTCTATCAAATGAGCTTCATCATCAAAAACTTCGATAAAAACTCTTCCGATAGCTTTACGTTTCGCTTCCGGTTCATCAATTCCTGCTAGTTGTGAAAGGAATCTATCTGAGGCATCAACTCCTTTTACGTTTAGTCCCATTCCTTTGTATTGGTTCAATACGTTTTCGAATTCGTTTTTACGTAAAAGTCCGTTATTTACGAAAATACAATATAAGTTCTTTCCGATAGCTTTATTCAAAAGAACGGCAGCCACGGTAGAATCTACTCCTCCGGAAAGTCCTAAAACAACTTTGTCGTCTTGGATTTTTTCTTGAAGTTCTTTTACGATATTATCCACAAAAGAATCAGATGTCCAAACTTGAGGAACTTCTGCAATTTTTACTAAGAAGTTCTCCAACATTTTCTTTCCGTCTGTCGAATGATAAACTTCCGGGTGGAATTGAATTGCATAGGTTGTTTCGCCTTCGATTCTGTAAGCCGCATTTTCAACATCTTTGGTCGACGCTAGACGAACACCACCTGTTGGGAGTTGTTTGATAGTATCGGAATGGCTCATCCAAACCTGACTACCTGTGTTCACTCCTTCAAAGAAAGGTTCGTTTTCTTTTAGATACGAAAGATTCGCTCTTCCATACTCTCTGATGTTTGACGGAGCTACTTCTCCACCTGAAAAATGAGCTAAATATTGTGCTCCGTAGCAAACTG
>JBEBUB010000195.1:0-3725 GCA_040393445.1 Flavobacterium beibuense | reverse complement strand
TCGAAAAACTCAGTAAGCACACAAAAAAAACAGCTCTAAAAATATTATTCATGTAAGACTAATTTAACGTTTTATAAATTTTATAACCTCTTTATCTACTAATTTATTCTTTGCATTATAAGTCAATACAACTCTTTTCCTTTTTTTGTTTTTAATCACTATATACTCACGTAACTCTCCTTTATCATTATAAAGATAAATTCGTTCATCCATTGAATTTAGGTCATAAAATGTTTCTTCTTGAAGAATTCCTTCTATATTATATTTAGAGATACAATTAGGTTTTCCTTCTGTAAACTTTCCTTCTATACGAACATTTCCATTTTGATAAAAATCCCTTACTATTCCATCAGCAATATCATTACAGTAGAGATATATTGATTCTTTACTATCTAATGCTCTTGTTGTAGCAAAAGATATTTTAGGAAGAATTAATGTATCATTTTGAATTTCTGATTCATTAAAAACATATAAAGAATACCATCCGTTATTTCTTTCCACAGAGACATCAAAAACGTTAAACATCAACTCTATTTTTTCAGAAAAATATACTTGAGTACACTTGTCAAAACAATTATCTCTCTTAGCTGGATATGCGAATCAGATGGTTCTTGAGCATCCAAAAAAGAAAACAGTAATAAAGAAATTGATAATAGAAAGTTTCTCATTTATTCTTCATTTGTAATGGAGTGATATTTTTAAAACAGCAATAAGACGTATTACAAACAGATAAGTTACAGAAAAATATAATTTTCTTAAAACTTTTAAAGTTATGATTAAAGAGGTAATGTCAAGCTAAAAACAACATTATCTTTCAAATTTGCTTGTTTCATTTTAACAAACGAAAGTACGGTTTTTTTATTGCTCTATATTAATCCATAAAAAGTAAAACTGATTCATTGAGATAACTTTACGAAAAAACAATACTTTTGTAGCATTATTTTTAAATTTCAAAATGAAAACCCATATCAGACTTCAGGAGTATCAGGTGTTATTATACCGCTTGCTTTTGGATTATTTATTTTATTTTCTCACAAGGCTAATGTTTGCCTTTTTCAACTGGAAATTACTCGAAATTGACTCCTTTTGGGAATTGCTAAGGCTTTCGTTTTACGGGCTTCCGTTTGATACCACAGCCATTATCTATTCCAACGGACTTTTCATGCTGTTATCGATATTGCCACTTTATGTGAATACCCGAAAAGGTTATCAAAAGTTCCTTTTTTACTTATATTTCATCACGAACCTAATTACCATTTCATTCAATTTTGTTGACTTTATCTATTATAAATTCACTTTCGGCAGAAGTTCAATCAACATCTTAGAAAGTATTGAAAACGAACAAAATAAATCTACGTTAGGGTTCAACTTTTTGGTGAATTATTGGTATGTTTTCGTGTTGTTTTTTGCTATGGCTTGGCTCTGGATTTACCTCTACAAAAAAGTTAAGGTAGAATATGTAAAAGGCCAACAGCCAATTAAATACTCCATAAGTTCTATTCTCGGAATTCTATTAATTGGAATTGCCGGAGTAGGTGGCGCTCGAGGTGGTGATTTCAAAAAAACGACTCGACCAATCAACTTAGTAGATGCTAACAAACACGTCAGAAAAGCTGTTCATGCAGATATCGTGCTCAACACACCTTTCTGTATTATGAGAACTATCGGGAAAACGAGTTTCAAAAAGATGGATTTGGTTTCTGAAGAAGTGATTCAAGAGCAAATAAAACCGATAAAACAATATACCGGAAATCCGAAATCAAGACCAAATGTGGTGTTGTTTATTATGGAAAGTTTCGGACGTGAATACATCGGGGCATTCAACAAAAACAGCCCGATAGAGAATTATGAGAGTTTCACTCCTTTCTTGGATTCACTGGCTCAACACAGTTATATTTTCACTAATGCTTATGCGAATGGTTATAAATCTATTCACGGAATGGCATCGGTTTTGGCCGGAATTCCTTCGTTTAAAGATGCTTTCACCTCTTCGCCTTATCCGAATCAAGATATCGAATCGCTTATTACGATTCTAAAATCAGAGAGTTATGACACTTCGTTTTTCCATGGAGCTCCAAACGGGTCAATGGGCTTTTCCGGATTTGCTCAAATCTTAGGTTTCGACCATTATTACGGAAAAACCGAATACAACAACGATGCTGATTTTGACGGAACTTGGGCTATTTGGGATGAGCCGTTCTTCAAGTATATGGGACGTGTTTTGGATGAGAAAAAAGAGCCGTTTTTGGCTGCTCACTTTACGACTTCTTCACACGAACCCTATAAAGTGCCAAGCCAATATGAAGGGAAATTCCCAAAAGGTTATGTGCCTATTCACCAATGTATCGGATATAGCGATAATGCTTTGAGACAATTTTTCAACCAAATCAAGAAATCTGATTGGTATGACAACACGATTTTTATTATCACAGCAGACCATTGCAACCAAGTTTATTATGATTATTACACCAAAACTCTCAATAAAAGAGCGGTTCCGATTCTGATTTTCACTCCGGACGGGAAATTTATAGGCGAAAACAACGACTTTGCTCAACACATTGATATTTACCCTACTATAATGGATATGATTGGTTATGATAAGCCTTTCAGAAGTTGGGGACGTAGCTTATTTAGTGTTAAAGAAGAGCCTTTTTTAATAAGTTATGCCAATAATAATTACTTTTTTGGAAAAGGGAACTATATTTGTGCCTTTGACGGCAAGAATGCTGCAGGTTTTTATGACAAAAACGATGTAGGGTTAGAAAGAAACCTCATCTCTAAAAGAAACCAAGAAATGGACGAATTAGAAATAGCTTGCAAAGCATTCGTTCAAGACTATTTTAACCGAATTATTGATAAGCGATTAACCACTCAAAACTAAAATTATGAAAAAAATCATCATCGGACTGCTAAGTGTTTTTGTACTTTATTTTGTTGGAGCGTATGTTTATAAAATGCACTTCAACAACAATTTAGATATCATTACTGAAGGAAAAGTGTATAAAACAGCTGCTATCCCACCTGATGAAATCGAAGAATTTTGTAGAAAATACAATATCAAAACTGTTATTGATTTGCGAAGGGCAGGCACAAATGATTCCATTCTCAATCCTGAAAGAGACGAACAGATTTTAGCCGAAAAATTGGCTGTAGAAAAAATTGATGGTGTAGAATACATTAACATCCCTACTCCTCAGGTTCCTAGCGATGAAACTATCGAAAAGTTTTTAGAAGTAATGGACAACCCTGATAACTACCCGGTTGTGATTCACTGTACTCACGGAACAGGTAGAGCTAAGTTATTTTCTGCCATTTATCGTATAGAATACGAAAACTTCACTAACGAAGAAGCTAGAAAACAGACCCGAGGATTAGTAAAATTCAGCTCTTTTGACCATGGAACTCCAAAAGGAGAATATCTAAAAGCATACGAAAAAAGAAGAAAATAAAATGATTTCTGAGGCTGTTCTAGACGAATTACAAAAAATTGTAACCCGTCAATTTGTATTTACAGACCAAGATACTTTATTAGCTTATTCTCACGACCAGGCCGAAGACCTTTCGTTTCCGCCTCAGGTTGTGGTAAAACCTCAGTCTGCTCAAGAGATTTCAGACATTCTGAAATTGGCAAATGAGCATAAAATTCCCGTAACTCCCATTGGTGCCCAAACCGGTCTTAGCGGAGGTGCTTTATCGGTTTTCGGAGGCATTGGTCTTTCGCTAGA
>JBEBUB010000194.1:0-3726 GCA_040393445.1 Flavobacterium beibuense | reverse complement strand
CCATTTAACTTTGATCACTTGTTAAATTCAAGACGTTTTAATGCTACTATTTATATGGTAGATAACGTTTACGGAGATAGAAGAATCGAGCAGTATTTGAAAGATAATGCTCAATTCCAACTTTTAGAGTCTGAAAGACTTAAAGAAGAGATTCGTAACTTCGAACAAGATATGTGGAATTATTAATTCTCATAAAATACAATTTGAAACTCCTGCCAATTGGCGGGAGTTTTTTATTTCACCTCATCTGAATTCCTTATTTTTGCACTATGAAAGAAGAAGTATACGATTATTTCATTGTAGGTTTAGGTTTGGCAGGAACAGCCTTTGCAGAGGTGGCTTGTCAAAACAACAAATCGTTTTTTACGTTTGATAACTTTCAGAAATCTTCTTCTGAAGTAGCAGGAGGGGTTTTTAATCCGGTTGTGCTAAAACGGTTTACTCTAGTTTGGCAAGCACAACAACAAATGGATTTACTTTTCGATTTTTACCCTAAGATAGAAAGACGATTAGATAATAAGCTATTACACAAAATAAGTACTTACAGGAAATTTGCATCTCTCGAAGAGCAAAATAACTGGTCAGTTGTAGCCGAGAGACCTTTGTTTGAAAATCTAGTGAATTCAGAAATTATCTTTAAGGATTATAAATCTGTAGAAGCTCCTTTTGGCTTTGGTGAAGTAAAAAACACGGGTTATCTCGATATTCCACTTTTGTTGTTTTCGTATAAGGCTTCCTTGAAAAATAACGGATTAGTGTCAGAAGAGCAATTTGATTATTCTGAGCTTCACATAACAGATGAATACGTAGAGTATAAAGGTAGAAAAGCAAAGAGCATTATCTTCTCAGAAGGTTTTGGGATGAAAAACAATCCGTACTTTAATTATTTGCCCTTAGACGGAGCCAAAGGCGAAGTGTTGACCATTAAAAGTAAGGAACTAGATTTAGATGTTTTGCTCAAAGCAGGGCGATTTATTTTACCTATCGGAAATGATCTGTATAAAGTAGGAGCAACCTACGAATGGGAAGACAAAACAGACATTCCTACAGAAAAAGGAAAAGAAGAGTTACTTACTGATTTAAAAGAAATAATTAATTGTGATTTTGAGATAGTTGATCATCAAGCAGGAATACGTCCGACAGTTAAAGACAGACGTCCTTTGGTAGGGAAACACAAGTCTTTTCACAATCTTTTTGTTTTGAACGGATTAGGAACCAGAGGAGTGATGTTAGCGCCTTATTTGGCACAAAAGCTCTTCGATTTTATAGAATTTGACCTACCTTTGGAGAGAGAGATAAATATTGACAGAATAAAAGAAAAAGGAGTCTAAAAAGCCTTTATTTACACAAAATGAGAATAGATATCATTACTGTTTTACCTGATTTGTTGCGAAGTCCTTTTGAGGCTTCTATTATGAAAAGAGCCATTGATAAAGGTTTGGTGGAAGTGCATTTTCATAACCTTAGAGATTATTCGACTAATAAACACAAAAATGTAGATGATTACCAGTTTGGTGGTGGTGCAGGTATGGTAATGATGGTAGAACCAATTGATTTGTGTATTACAAAACTCAAATCAGAAAGGGAATATGACGAAATTATTTATATGACTCCTGATGGCGAAACGTTGAATCAGAAGATGGCCAATAAAATGTCGATGTATGAAAATATCATCATATTGTGTGGGCATTACAAAGGTGTTGACCAAAGAGTAAGAGACCATTTTATCACCAAAGAAATCTCTATCGGAGATTATGTGCTCTCTGGTGGAGAATTAGGTGCTATGGTACTTTCGGATGCGATTATCAGGCTTATTCCGGGAGTGTTGAGTGACGAAACTTCTGCTTTGTCAGACAGTTTTCAGGACAACTTGCTTTCAGGTCCTATATATACCAGACCGGCAGACTACAAAGGCTGGAAAGTTCCCGATATTCTTCTAAGCGGAAATTTCGCTAAAATAGATGAGTGGAGAGAACAAAAAGCTTTGGAGCACACTCAAAATAGACGACCAGATTTATTGGAATAATTATTTAATATTCCAACGGAATTTATATTTCTTCCAGAAAATCAACAGCAATAGCGGATACATAATCACCATGCTGATAACGGTTTCGTTGAACATGGATGCATTATCCATTTCACCTGTATATTTGAAAACTGCATCGGTTTGAAGGGCTGAAATCTCAGAAGTAATGAGCGTGGCAGCAATAAAATTATTGGCAAAATGGAATCCTAAAGCCAATTCTAATCCGTCATCTAAAAGGGTTAGAATTCCCATAAAAAGACCTGTCCCGATATAAAAAATCATCATTTTAAAGCCGATTTCGGCTACTTCCGGATTGGCACTGTGTACGATTCCGAAAAGTACAGAAGTGATGATAAGAGGAATCCATCTTGATTGAGATGCAATCCCGATTTGTTGCATCAGATATCCTCTAAAAAAATATTCTTCAAACCCGATTTGAATAGGAAATAACAATAAGCTTATGATAAGTAATGGTATAAATTTCGAGGCATCAAAATTCCATTCAATATTCGAACTGTCAATACTGTAAGAAACAGCAAAAAGGGCTACTTGAAAAATTAGAACTATAAAAAAAGCAAAGAAAATCCGTTTGAAATCGATTTTTGGTCGGGCTGTTGTGAGGGTCACAATGCTTCTTTGATGTAAAAAATAGAAAAGAGCAAAAAGGATAGCCAGTAGAAACCCGAATTGACTAAGCATCAATACTAAATTCACATTTTTGCTTTCGAATATCTGAGATGATTGGTTAATCATTTGGTCATATTCCTCAGGAGATAAAGCCAAAAAGATTAAAAAACTTAATCCGAACACGACAATAAAAGGAAAACAAACAAGCAGCGTTCTCCACCAATCATTTTTTCCTTTAAGAGCTTGTTGTATAAACATGATAATGAATTTAGTATTTTTGCAAATATAACAACAAAATCATGATAACCATTTACCATAACCCCAGATGTAGCAAATCCAGAGCTGGAGTTCAGCTTTTGGAGCATTTAGAGAAACCGTTCAAAACAGTTTTGTATATGGAAGATCACCTTTCGTATGAGCAACTAGAGGAGATTATCACAAAGCTTGGTATTCGTCCGTTTGAATTGTTAAGAAGAAATGAAGCGGTTTGGAAAGAAGTCTATAAAGATAAAAATCTCACAGACTCCGAAATTATAAAACTGATGGTTACTAATCCGCAGCTCATCGAAAGACCCATAGTAGTTAATGGCAATAAAGCTGTTATTGGGCGACCTACAGAAAACATTACTTTGGTATTATAAGTATAGCTAACAACTTTGTAAGTCTTATAAAAAGAACCACAAACAGTAGGAAAACTTAACAAATGTTTGGGAGGGCGTGAAGATATATACCTCTATTTTTGTGTTTTAAAATCAGTTTTTAATGAAACCATTACATTTTATTCTTTGTTTTTGTTCTTTTATAGCTTTTTCTCAACAAAAAGTTACTGTTTCAGGAAAGGTTGTAGAAAGAGATACAGATGCTCCTTTGGAATATTCTATTATCACTATTAAAAATACAAATAATCCAAGTGCAGTTTTTGGAGGAACCTCGGTTGCTGACGGAAGTTTTTCATTTGAAGTTCCAGAAGGGAATTATGATATTACCGTAGAATTTATGTCGTTTGAGGCGGTTCAGTTTTTGAATCGTTCGGTTCGTGAAAACTTGAATTTAGGAACCGTAAAACTAGCTCC
>JBEBUB010000193.1:0-3731 GCA_040393445.1 Flavobacterium beibuense | reverse complement strand
ACCGATATTTTTATTCCGAAAGACAAATTTGCAGAAGCAGAAGACGGAGATGTGGTTTTGGTGAAAATCATTGATTGGCCTGCCAAAGCAGATTCACCTTTTGGTACGGTAATGAAAGTATTAGGGAAGCCGGGCGAACACAACACAGAAATTCATGCTATTTTGGCAGAATATGGTCTTCCGGCTGATTTTCCGGTTGAAGTTGAGGCCTTTGCCAACAAATTAGATACTTCGATTACTTCAGAAGAAATTGCCAAAAGAAGAGATATGCGAGAGGTGTTGACTTTCACTATCGACCCTCGAGATGCTAAAGATTTTGATGATGCTCTTTCGTTTGAAAAATTAGAAAACGGAAATTACGAAATCGGGATTCATATTGCAGATGTCTCGCATTACGTTCAAGAAGGAACTATTTTAGATGAAGAAGCATACAACAGAGCAACTTCTGTGTATTTGGTTGATAGAGTAGTCCCGATGCTTCCGGAAGTGTTATCGAATTTTGCTTGTTCCCTCAGGCCTGAAGAAGAAAAATATACGTTTTCGGCTGTGTTTGAATTGAATGAAAAAGCGGAAATCGTTAACCAATGGTTCGGTAGAACAGTGACTTATTCGGATAAACGTTTTTCGTATGAAGAAGCACAACACATTATCGAAACTCAAAAAGGTTTCATTCCGGCTGAAGTTTCCCTTACCGGAAAGGAATACGAAACCAATCAAAATATCGTTGAAGCTACTTTGACGTTAGACAAATTGGCAAAAACCTTACGTAAAAAACGAATGCAACAAGGAGCAATTTCGTTTGATAAAGTGGAAGTTAAATTCCATTTGAACGAACAAGCTGAACCTACAGGAGTTTATTTCAAAGAAGCTAAAGATTCCAATCACTTGATTGAAGAATTTATGCTTTTGGCTAATCGTAAAGTGGCAGAATTCATCGGTAAACAAAAGAAAACATTTGTATATCGTATTCATGATGAGCCAGATGAAGATAAACTAATTAATTTACAGGGAATTATTTCCAGATTTGGTTATTCAATCAACTTAAAATCTAAAAAAGAAATTACTCGTTCTTTAAATAATCTCTTGACGGAGGTTCAAGGTAAAAAAGAACAGAATTTGGTAGATACGTTAGCCATCAGAAGTATGAGCAAAGCGATGTATTCGACTGATAATATAGGTCACTATGGTTTGGCTTTTGATTATTATTCGCATTTTACGTCACCTATCAGGCGTTATCCGGATGTGATGGTTCACAGACTTTTACAATTTTACCTTGATAATGGAGCTTCTGTAAGCGAAGAAGTCTATGAAGGAAAATGTAAGCATTGTTCTTCGATGGAAATTTTAGCAACAAATGCAGAAAGAGATAGCATCAAATATATGCAAGTGAAATATATGCAAGACCATAAAGATGAAGAGTTCTTGGGTGTAATTTCAGGCGTTACTGAATGGGGAATTTATGTGGAGATTATCTCCAATAAATGTGAAGGAATGGTCAGAATTCGAGAGATCAAAGATGATTATTACACTTTTGACGAAAAACAATATGCTTTAGTTGGCGAAATCACTAAAAATGTAATTCAGTTGGGTGATGAAGTATGGGTGAAAGTAAAAAATGCAGATTTGGTGAAAAAGCAACTCGACTTTGAGTTTTTAAGGAAAAATGAATAAAAATTACTCAACTTTTCCAAAGTTTTGAACTTTGGAAAAGTTTATACTTTAATTTAAAAACATGACATTATGAAAAAAGTATTTATCCTATTCTCACTAATTGTTACTTCGACTTTTAATGCTCAAGAAGTAACTAAAGATTTAACTCGTTTTAATGAAGTTAAAGTATATGACCGTATTTCGGCTGAACTTGTTCCTTCTGATAAAAATTACATTGAAATTTCAGGAAAAAGAAGTGCAGAAGTTGAGGTAATTCAGAAAAATGATGAGCTTAAAGTGAGAATGCCGCTTACTAAATTATTAAAAGGCGAAGAAATTTCTGTACGAATTTATTTCACACAACCTCTTGAAGAAATTGAAGCTTTTGAAGGTAGCCTTATCACTTCAGAAAAGTTGATAAAAGCAGATGATTTAGAAATTACAGCTAAAGAAGGTTCTCAAATAAATCTTGAAATTCAAGTAGAGGAGTTGGATGTAAAAGTAGTTACCGGAGCAGAGATTATGCTTAGAGGTACGGTGGCGGGTGAAATGGAAGCAGAAATTAGTACAGGTGGAGTTCTGGATGCTAAAAACCTAAAAACCAAACGTACGGAGGTTTCTATAAATGCTGGAGGCGAAGCAGAAGTTAATGCTACAGATTTTGTAAAAGCTAGAACCAAAGCGGGAGGAACTATTCACATCTACGGAAAACCTGCTAAAATTGACCAACAAACTTTTGCAGGCGGAACTATTACTGAGAAATAGTAAGTAGTTTTCAGTCGCAGTTTTTAGTTGTTTTACTGTTTACTGCGACTGAAAACTAAAAATTATTCCATTTTAGAAGAAAGTTCAAACCAACGTTCTTCTTTTTCTTCTAATGATTTGATGATTTTTTGAAGTTCGTTGGCTTTGGTTTCAATCTTGTCATCTGATACTTTTCCTTCAGAGAATTCTTGTTCGATTTGCTTTTTCTGATATTCTAAATCTTTGATTTCACGTTCTATTTTCTGGAATTCTTTCTGTTCGTTAAACGAAAGTGATTTTTTAGATTGCTGTTCTTTCCAATTGCTTTTAGATGTTGAATTTTCTGCTTTTTCTTCTTTTACGGGTTCTGCCGAATCTTCATAACTTCTGAAATCAGAATAGTTTCCAGGGAAATCTTCAATTTCTCCTTCGCCTCTAAAAACAAATAAATGATCGACGATTTTATCCATAAAATAACGATCGTGCGAAACTACCAAAAGACAACCCGGATAATCTAAAAGGAAGTTTTCCAATACATTTAACGTCACGATATCCAAATCGTTGGTAGGCTCATCGAGAATCAAAAAATTCGGATTTTGAATCAAAACCGTACACAGATACAATCGTTTTAATTCTCCTCCAGATAGCTTTTCGACATAATCGTGTTGCTTTTTTCTGTCGAATAAAAAGCGTTCCAAAAGTTGTCCAGCCGAAATGGTTCTTCCTTTGGTAAGCGGAATATATTCGCCAAATTCTTTGATGATATCAATTACTTTTTGTTCCGGTTTTGGGTTGATGCCACTTTGGGTGTAATAACCGATTTTGATGGTTTCTCCAATAACTACTTTCCCTGAATCAGGCGGAATAGTTTGCGTCAGAATATTCAAGAAAGTTGATTTTCCGGTTCCGTTTTTCCCGATAATTCCGATGCGTTCGCCTTTATTGAAAGTATAGTCAAATCCGTTTAGGATTACTTTGTCGTTATATTTTTTAGAAACTTTGTGAAGCTCGATAATCTTGCTTCCCATTCGTTCCATATTAATCTCAAGTTCTACCTGATGTTCTTTTCGTCTGGAATGTGCTTTTTCTTTGATTACATAAAAGTCGTCCTGACGAGATTTTGACTTGGTCGTCCTTGCTTTGGGCTGTCTTCGCATCCAATCCAATTCCTTTACGAAAAGGTTTTTGGCCTTGTCAATCGAAGCGTTTTCAGCAGCAATTCGCTCTTCTTTTTTGGTCAGGTAATACGAATAATTTCCTTTATATTGATAGAGTTGTCCGTTTTCGAGTTCGATAATTTCGTTACAAACTCGCTCCAAAAAATAGCGGTCGTGAGT
>JBEBUB010000192.1:0-3825 GCA_040393445.1 Flavobacterium beibuense | reverse complement strand
CGACCCCATGCGTGACAGGCATGTATTCTAACCAACTGAACTACCAAACCAGTACCGTATTGCGAGTGCAAATATACGACTGTTTTTAATATCTGCAAGCGTTTTCTGAAAAAAATTTACGTCTAACCGAATTTTTGTTTCTCTGTTAGATACGTTAAGAGCACCGTATCGAAACTATCTTCCACAGCTACAGGAACATACTGAATTCTGTACTGTGAGCAAGCCATTGCAATTTTTTTGAAATATTTTTTCACGGCTTCTTGATAATTGGCCTTAATGTTCTCTGCAAACAGATTTATTTCGGCTCCACTCTCTACATCGATGAACTTTTTAGGGCTATTATCGAAGTTAAAACTTAATTCGTGCTCTCTGCTATGCACATGAAACACGATAACTTTATGCTTGTTATGCTTTAAATGTTGTAAGGCTTTAAAGAGCTCGTTCTCGTCCTGATTCTGAAACATATCAGTAAAAAGGACAATCATCGAACGTCGATGGATTTTTTCTGCTATTTGATGCAAGAACTCAACCGTATTAGAATTCTTGTTTTGCTGAGGCGAAAGTCGCTCTAAAGCGTTTAAAAGCATTCTGTGATGTCTTTCACTTCCTTTCTCAGAAGCATAATATTCATAGGTGTCTGAATAAACACTCAATCCAAAAGCATCTCGTTGCTTTTTAAGCAAGTTCATCAGCACAGCCGAAGCCAATACTGAAAAACCAATTTTATTCTTATAAAAAGGTTCATTATCCTTTAATTCCGGATAATGCATCGAAGAAGAGTTATCCAATATTATATGACATCTCAGATTGGTTTCTTCTTCAAATCGTTTCGTATATAAACGATCTGTTCGGGCAAAGAGCTTCCAATCTATATTTTTGGTGCTTTCGCCCGGATTGTAGATTTTATGTTCAGCAAATTCGGCTGAGAATCCGTGAAACGGACTTTTGTGCATACCTGAAATAAACCCTTCCACCACCTGATTGGCTAAAAGCTCCAGATTTTGGAAAGAGGCAATTTTATCGAAATGCTGTTCGATTTTCATGTTTTGATTTTATTGAAAGCTTACACCGAATTTGGCTGCTTGTTGTTTTACACTCGGAATAAGTTTTTGAATATTACTAATACGTGTTGTGTTTGAAGGGTGAGTGCTCATCCATTGCGGAGGTGCTGCTCCACCTGAATTAGCAGCCATACGTTGCCAAAACGTAATGGCATTATCAGGATTGTATCCTGCTAGAGCCATTAATAATAGACCAATTTCGTCTGCTTCGGTTTCGTCACCTCTACTAAAAGGTAGCATTACACCAAATTGTCCGATTCCGGTATAAGCCAAAGCTACCGCTTGTTGTGTAATAGCAGATTGATTGGCTGTGGCAACTCCAACGATTTGTTCGCCCAACTGTAATCCCATTGCGGTTTGCATTCTGCTTTTTCCGTGATTCAATAAGGCGTGAGCCACTTCGTGACCCATAACGGTTGCGATACCCGCATCTTCTTTACATACAGGAAGAATTCCGGTATAAAAAACAATTTTACCACCCGGCATACACCAAGCATTCACAGAAGGATCATCAACCAAGTTGTATTCCCAAGCATAATCGTTTAAATAGTCAGATTGATTGACAGACTTTAAATACATTTCTGCTGCTTTTCTGATTTTTTCACCAACACTTACGATTCTATTAGCATCGGTTGTGCCTTTAATCACTTTATTCTCCTTTAAAAACTCTCCATATTGTTGGAAAGAAGAAGAGAAAATTTGATTATTGCTAATCAAATTCAGCGATTTTTTTCCTGTGAAAGGGTTGGTTGCACAAGCATAAACCACGATTAACAAGAGTGCTAAAATGATTTTTGATTTTGTGTTCATCTTTTTTCGGTTTAAGTTAAATAAGGTAACCGTTGTTTGCTTAATAATTGTGTATAATTTTAGACCTGAAGATATTGATTTTCTCAGTCTAAACTTATTCAATATTCAAATATAACTACTTTTTCAAAAACTCCAGAACGTTGTTCTCAATACGTTTTTCGATGTTCGAAACATCGGCTTTTTCGAATTTTTCTCCGATGATATTTTCGTATAACTCAATATATCTTTCAGAAACTGAGTTTACGTATTCATCTGTCATTTCAGGAACGCTTTGCCCTTCCTTTCCTTGGAAGCCGTTGGCAATTAGCCATTGACGAACGAATTCCTTAGAAAGTTGCTTTTGAGCTTCGCCTTTGTCTTGTCTTTCTTGATAGCCTTCCAAATAAAAATATCGAGAAGAATCCGGAGTATGGATTTCGTCAATTAAAACGATTTCTCCGTCTTTGGTTTTTCCGAATTCGTATTTGGTATCTACTAAGATTAACCCTTTATCTTTAGCAATTTCTGTACCTCTTTCAAATAGAGCACGAGTGTATTTCTCCAAAATTACGTAATCTTCTTCAGAAACAATTCCTTTCTTTAGAATATCTTCTCTCGAGATGTCTTCATCGTGTTCTCCGTTATCGGCTTTGGTTGAAGGAGTAATGATAGGGGTAGGGAACTTGTCATTTTCTTTCATTCCTTCCGGAAGTTCCACTCCGCAAAGCATTCTTTTGCCAAGAGCATATTCTCTGGCTGCGTGACCTGAGAGATAACCTCTGATAACCATTTCTACTTTAAACGGCTGACACAAATGCCCCACAGCCACATTTGGGTCCGGAGTTGCGATAAGCCAGTTCGGAACGATATCTTGGGTTTGTTGCATGAATTTGGTAGCAATCTGATTCAGAATTTGTCCTTTATACGGAATTCCTTTAGGCAAAACCACATCAAAAGCTGAAATTCGGTCGGTTGCAATCATTACCAGAAGTTCGTCACCAATGTTGTAAACTTCTCTTACCTTACCTCTGTAAACCGATTTCTGATTCGGAAAATTAAAATTAGTTGTTGTGAGTGTGTTCATTTTGTTTAATAGTTATATGTAATAAAATTTATTCTAATGTTTTAGCTTTGATAAAATCCGTTATCAAATAGCTGATAAGCTTACCGACAAGGTTCGGATTTTTCTCATCCGAAAAGTTCGGAGCTGCTTCACAAATATGTAAATAAGCCGCTTTTGGATGCGAAGCAAAAAAGTCTAAGAAATAACGAGCTTTCTCAACCGAAAATCCGCTTAAAGTCATCGCACTACTAGGGAATCCGGCAAGTGCATCCAAATCCATTTCGATTCCGAAGTGTTGTGTAGAAACAAAATCTAGGGCTTGTTGCATTTCGGTTGAAAAGGACTTCTCTTTACGAATGGCAATTTGTTCGTAGGTGTTGTATTTTACTCGGTCCTGATACTGTTTGATACGTTGGAAGACGGTTTTAGACGTATAGTTTTCGTGTAATCCGAAAACGAAATAGCGATTCAAAAAGCCTTCTTCGAAAGCATACGAAAAGCCGTTTCCGGAATGTCTGCCTTCCAGAGCTCTGAAGTCAGTATGAGCATCAAAATTAATACAGTTGATGCTTTCTGCCTTCCCGAGAGCTGTTCCTTTGATGATTCCGTAAGCATTGTTGTGACCGCCACCAATCACAATCGGGATTTTACCAGCAGCCACTATAGACGAAATGATATGAGTAACTTCTTTATCAATCTCTTCAACGAGTTTGTAGAGTTCTTTTAACTCTTCTTTCACTTCGGGATTCAGATCTTGAGCTTTTTTCATTTGTGAAGACGTGTCGAGAGTGCCCAAAAGCAATATATTGTAACCTTTAGCAAAACGATTGTGTTGAATATTAACCAGAGATTTCAAGGTGTTTTCCCAAGCGGAAGCCGTTCCTATTCTTCCTAGATTCGCTTTTACGCCTA
>JBEBUB010000191.1:0-3855 GCA_040393445.1 Flavobacterium beibuense | reverse complement strand
AAACTATCACGGATGGCAGTCACAGCCCAATGCAGTTTCTGTACAGCAGACACTGACTGAGGCTTTGTCGCTTTTGTTGAAAACCCCTTTGGAGCTCGTTGGAGCCGGTCGTACGGACAGTGGAGTGCATGCAGCAAAAATGTATGCTCATTTTGATTTCGATCAGGAAATTCCAGAAGGGTTGGTTAAAAAACTCAATTCTTTTTTGCCACACGATATTGCTGTTTTTTCGGTTTTTAAAGTTCATGACCAGGCTCATGCTCGTTTTGATGCGGTAAAAAGAACCTATCAATATCATATCCATCTCCAAAAAGATGTTTTCAAACAAGATTTGAGTTGGTATTTTTTCTATCCGCTGGATGTAGAAAAGATGAACGAAGCTTGTCAGGTTTTGTTTAAGTATAATGATTTTCAGTGTTTTTCGAAATCGAAAACGGATGTTTTTACGTATAATTGTGTTATTTTTGAGGCTTTTTGGAAGCATGAAAAAGACAATCTTATATTTACTATTTCAGCTGATCGATTTTTGCGAAATATGGTGAGAGCTGTGGTGGGAACACTGATTAACATCGGTCAACATAAAATTTCGATTGCAGATTTTGAGGAAATCATCAAAAGTAAGAACAGAAGTAAAGCAGGATTTTCAGTGCCTGCTCACGGTTTATATCTAACCGAAATAGAATATCCTTTCTTAAATAGGGAATTAGAAATTACGAATAATTAAACAATGAAACAGCGTAGCAACAAACAAGTTTTTAGTACGATAATGGGCTATACGAAACCTTATAAATGGAGGTTTCGAGCTATTATTATATGGTCTGTGTTGTTGTCTGTTTTTGCAGCTCTTCGCCCTTATTTACTCAAACAAACCGTTGATGAATATGTGCAACCCAAAGACAGTTATGGGCTTCTGATATTTATTTCTTTGATGCTTGTGGTCTTGCTTCTGGAGGTGATTTCACAATTCTATTTTGTGTATTGGGCAAACTGGCTTGGGCAAGATATTGTCAAAGATTTACGAGTAAAACTCTTTAATCATATTACCAGTTTTAGAATGAAATATTTTGACCATACGCCAATAGGGCAGTTGGTTACCCGTTCTGTTTTTGATATCGAGCAGATTTCGAAGATTTTCAGTCAAGGGTTATTTATGATTTTGAGCGATTTGATGAAAATGGTGGTTGCTCTTGCTTTTATGCTTTACATGAACTGGAAACTTACTCTGATAGTGCTTTTAGCAATGCCGGTGCTTGTGATTGCGACTAGAATTTTCCAGAAAAAGATGAAAGTTGCTTTTGAAGAAGTACGTACTCAGGTGGCTAATCTCAATACGTTTGTTCAAGAACGACTTACCGGAATGAAAATCGTTCAGCTCTTTTCAGCCGAGAAAATCGAATACGAAAAATTCAAAGAAATAAACAATAAACATCGAAAAGCATGGCTAAAGAATGTGCTTTATAACTCGGTGTTTTTTCCGGTTGCTGATTTGGTTTCGTCTATTACACTAGGCATTGTGATTTGGGTTGGAGCTAAGGATATCCTTATGGAAGGAGGCACAACAATGGGAGATTTGATGACTTATACGATGCTTATCGGGATGTTGTTTAATCCGTTACGTCAGATTGCAGATAAGTTCAACGAGATGCAGATGGGGATGATTGCTGCCAATCGTATTTTTGATATTTTAGAAAGCGATTTATCTCAAAAAAGCGGTTCAA
Organism: Flavobacterium beibuense; assembly: GCA_040393445.1. GTDB lineage: Bacteria > Bacteroidota > Bacteroidia > Flavobacteriales > Flavobacteriaceae > Flavobacterium > Flavobacterium beibuense_B. The sequence goes on along the minus strand of JBEBUB010000191.1, from coordinate 2,137 downwards.
TCGAAGAATTTTCGCTTCACGGAGATATCGAATTAAAAGACGTTCGTTTCGAATACAAAGAAAACGAAGAAATTCTTAAAGGAATTAATCTCAATATCAAAAAAGGAGAAACGATTGCTTTGGTAGGAGCGACGGGAGCCGGAAAAACCACTATTATTAATTTGCTGAATCGTTTTTACGAAATCAAAAGCGGAGAAATCCGCATTGACGGAAATAATATTTCTGATTACGAATTAGGGAAGTTGAGAAAACAGATTTCTGTTGTTCTACAAGATGTTTTCCTATTTGCAGATACTATTTACAACAACATCACCCTTTATAATCCTGAAATTTCGAAAGAAGACGTTATCAAAGCTTCCAAAGAAATTGGTCTTCATGATTTTATCGAAAGCCTTCCGGGAGGTTATGATTACAACGTAAAAGAAAGAGGAGTGATGCTTTCCTCAGGTCAGCGACAACTTATTGCTTTTCTTAGAGCTTATGTGAGTAATCCTGCTATTCTGATTTTGGATGAGGCGACTTCGTCTATAGACAGCTATTCAGAAGAACTCATTCAACAAGCGACAGAAAAACTGACTCAAAACAGAACTTCAATTGTCATTGCTCATAGGCTTACGACCATTCAAAAAGCAGATCGAATTATCGTTATGGATAAAGGTCAGATTGTTGAAGAAGGCACACACAAGCAACTTCTCAAAAAAGAAAACGGATTTTATAAAAACCTCTATGAATCACAGTTTTCTGTAACTATGTAGAGGTGATGCCCGAATAAATTTTTTCAAGAAAAATCGCAAAATAAAAACTAACTTTGCCCAATTAAATTTTATCACATATAATGAGTTTAACTATCACACAACTACAAGATTTAACGATTCAAACACGAAGAGATATTCTTCGAATGGTTCATGCTGTAAATTCAGGTCACCCGGGAGGTTCTCTAGGTTGTGCCGAATTTCTTGTGGCACTTTACCACAATTTAATGGACAGAAAACAAGGGTTTGATATGGACGGAATAGGAGAAGATATTTTCTTCCTTTCAAACGGACATATTTCTCCGGTATTTTATTCCGTTTTAGCTCGAAGCGGCTATTTTCCGGTATCAGAATTGGCAACTTTCAGAAAACTAAATTCTCGTCTGCAAGGTCACCCAACAACTCACGAAGGTCTTCCGGGAGTAAGAATCGCTTCGGGTTCGCTCGGGCAAGGAATGTCGGTGGCTATCGGAGCTGCTCTTACTAAAAAACTTAACGGAGACAATCATTTGATTTATAGCCTTCACGGAGATGGAGAGCTTCAAGAAGGACAAATTTGGGAAGCTGCTATGTATGCTGCTGCCAAAAAAGTAGATAATTTGATTTCTACTATTGATCTTAACGGAAAACAAATTGACGGACCAACAGATGAAGTACTTCCTATGGGAAGTCTAAAAGCTAAATTTGAAGCTTTCGGGTGGGATGTGTTAGAAATCAAAGAAGGAAATAATCTTGAAGCGATTATCTCAGGCATGACTGAAGCTAAAAGCAGAACCGGAAAAGGAAAACCGGTTTGTGTGCTTCTTTATACCGAAATGGGTAACGGAGTGGACTACATGATGCATACGCACGCCTGGCACGGTAAAGCTCCGAATGATGAGCAACTGGAAAAAGGATTGGCTCAGAATCCGGTGACTTTGGGAGATTATTAAAATGATTAGCATTTAACTATAGGATGAAAAGGCTAGTGACATATATTTTTATGTTATTTTGTGGAAGCATTATCGCTCAAATCAGTCCACAAAAGCGAAGCTATCACTTTGATACCTATGAGTCAATTCAGGTGCAAGATCAATCAAATAATTTTTATAGAAAATCTTATGTATTCCGAAATTCAAAAGATACTCACTATATTTTAGAATTATTTCCGGACACAAAAAAGGCATCTTTGATGAAATATAATAAACCCTCGGAATTAGTTCATTTTGATTATGATTTTGAATATAAGGAGCCTCAGGATTTATTTAAACTGACAAACCCAAAACTCTATACCGAGTTGTTTTATCATTCACCTATAAGGTATAAAAAGGAGGTAGAGGAAGTTAGCTATATAAAAGACTCTGTTACCAATCAGGTTATTCTTCGATTAAAAATATTCAAGAATA
>JBEBUB010000190.1:0-3876 GCA_040393445.1 Flavobacterium beibuense | reverse complement strand
ACGAAAACACCAAACTTATTTCCTATTTCGGTAACGAAGTCAAAGCCAATTCAGCCTATATTTCACTCACTCGTGGTGATGGCGGGCAAAACCTTATTGGCCCGGAAATGGGAGAACTTTTAGGAGTTATCCGTACTCAGGAACTCTTAAAAGCACGAAGTATTGATGGAGGAAAACAATTTTTCTCCAGAGCTTATGATTTCGGATTTTCAAAAGTCCCAGACGAAACCTTCGAAATTTGGGACAAAGAGCAAGTGCTGAATGATTTGGTACAATGTATCCGAGATTTCAGACCTGATGTCATCATCAACCGATTCGATCACAGAACTCCGGGAACCACTCACGGACATCATACGGCTTCAGCCATTCTTAGTGTAGAGGCTTTCGATATCGTAAAAAACGACAAAAATGCTCCGAGAAGGTTGTTCTATAACACTTCCCCTTGGGCTTTTCCTTCTCAAGAAGCCTTTGATAAAGCAGATAAAAGCAACCACGTAATTATTGATGCTAATGTTTTCTATCCGATTTTGGGTAAAAGCAACGGAGAAATTGCGGCTTTCAGTCGTAGTCAACACAAATGCCAAGGGTTTGGAGCAACCGGAAACAGAGGGAGCGAAAACGAATACTTGGAACTGGTAAAAGGTGATTTACCAAAAGGACAAAAAGACATTTTTGAAGGTATCAATACGTCTTGGACACGTATTCCGGAAGGAAAAGCAATTGGAGAAATTCTGGAAAAAGTAGAGAAACACTTCAATTTCCAAAACCCATCTGTGCATTTGAAAGATTTGACTCGGGCTTATGTATTGATTCAAAAAATCAAAGACGATTATTGGAGAAATCAAAAATCAGAACAAATTAAAAACATCATTCTGGCTTGTTCAGGTTTGTATTTAGAAGTGGTTTCGAGTTCAGAAAACGTAACTAAATCAGAAAAATTCGATTTGAATTTTGAAGCGACTAATCGTTCTAATGCCAAAATCACTTTAAAAGAAATTTCATTTTTAGGTAAAAAAATAGTGAAAAACCAAGTTTTAGCATACAACAAAGCTATCCGTTTTAAAGAAGATGATATCACGGTTCCGGCTGATGCTGATTATTCCAACCCATATTGGTTGAAAGAACAAAAAACCAAAGGAATGTTTGTCGTACAAAATCAAAACCTTCGAAATCTTCCACAAACCGAAAACAATTATCCGGTAACTTTTGTATTGGATGTTGAAGGAACAACCATAGATTTCACGAAAAATATTACCTATAAATTCAACTCTCCGGAAAACGGAGAAACTTACAGACCTTTTGTGATTTTGCCAGATGTTGTGGTTTCTTTTGTGAGTAACGTATTGGTTTTTGCAGATAATAATCCGAAAGAAGTTTTAGTAAAAGTAAAAGCACTTCAAAACAATTCAAAAGGAACAGTTTCCGTTGAAATTCCAAAAGGTTGGGCGATTTCTCCAAAAGAGATTCCGTTTGATATTCAGAAAAAAGGAGAAGAAAGTATTGTGAAATTCTCGCTTACTCCTCCGTCAAATCCTGATAATGCAACTCTAAATATCACGGCTACAACCAACGGAAAAACCTACAATCAAGAGCTTATCGAAATTGATTATGAGCATATCCTGAAACAATCTATTTTGAAAACGACTGAAGCTAAAGCAACTCGGTTGGATTTGAAAAAATCAAAGCAAAATATTGCTTACCTAATGGGAGCTACCGATGAGATTCCGAAAGGATTAGAGCAAATCGGTTACAACGTAAAACTAATTTCTGTGGGTGATATTACATCCGAAAATTTAGCTACATTTGAAACCGTTATTTTAGGAATCAGGGCTTATAACACCATTTCAGAATTGAAATTAAAAAGTAAAATTCTGAATGATTATGTTGAAAATGGAGGAACGGTAATTATGCAATACATTACTTCCGGTTTTAGAAGGAATCTTGATATTTCTGAATTTACTCCGTATCCGCTCACAATCGGGAGAGAAAGGGTAACCGATGAAGATGCTAAAGTTACTTTTGTAAATCCGACACACAAAGTGCTTTCGTATCCGAATAAAATAACCGAAAAAGATTTTGAGAATTGGATTCAGGAAAGAGGATTGTATTTCGGAGCAGAATGGAGTATGGAATTCGAACCGATTTTTAGTATGCACGACAAAAATGAAAGTCCGAAACAAGGTTCGCTCCTAATCGCAAAACACGGAAAAGGACATTTTGTTTATACCGGAATTAGCTTCTTCAGACAAATCCCAAACGGAACCGATGGAGCTTACCGACTTTTAGTGAATTTGATTGAATTATATGATAATTAACTCAGTAACCAATAATGAATAAGTGGAAAAAAACATACACGTTTGTGCTGGTTGCAAATGCAGTTTTTATAGTGATTTTTTATTTTTTAACTGTAATTTTCAGCTAGATGCAAACCATTGATTGGATCATACTTATTGTAGCTCTCTCGTTTATAGTAATTTACGGAAGTCTAAAAACAAGAGGAAGTAAAAATGTAAAAGAGTATATACTCGGCAACAACGAAACGCCTTGGTATATGGTCGGGATTTCTGTGATGGCTACTCAAGCTAGTGCCATTACGTTTCTTTCTACTCCGGGCCAAGCCTATCACGACGGAATGGGTTTTGTGCAGTTTTACTTCGGGTTGCCCTTGGCAATGATTATTATCTGTATCACTTTTATCCCGATTTATCACAAACTCAAAGTTTATACAGCCTACGAATATCTCGAACAGCGATTTGACCTCAAAACCCGTTCGTTTGCCGCTATTTTGTTTTTAGTTCAACGAGGACTATCAACCGGAATCACTATTTATGCTCCTTCGATTATTCTTTCGACTATCCTTGGTTGGAATCTTACATTACTGAACATCATTATCGGAATTCTGGTAATTATTTATACGGTTTCAGGAGGAACAAAAGCGGTAAACGTCACTCAAAAACAGCAAATGTTCATCATTATGGGCGGAATGTTTGTTGCTTTCTTTTTGATTTTAAGCAATTTGCCTGAAGAAGTTACTTTTTCGAATGCTCTAAAAGTAGCTGGAATCAATGATAAAATGGAAATTGTTGATTTTTCGTTTGATTTAGAAAGTCGTTATACGTTTTGGAGCGGAATCACAGGCGGACTCTTTTTGGCTCTTTCGTATTTCGGGACAGACCAATCTCAAGTAGGACGTTATTTATCAGGAAAAAATGTCAAAGAAAGTCAGTTAGGGCTTATCTTCAACGGGCTTTTAAAAGTTCCGATGCAGTTTTTTATTCTTCTTGTAGGAGTAATGGTTTTCGTGTTTTTTCAATTCAACTCAGCTCCTATTCACTTTAACCCGAACGGAAAAAAAGCAGTCGAAAAATCAAAATATGCTCAAGAATATGCTTTATTAGAACAACAATTAGAGGATATTGCAGAGGATAAAAAAGACTTTACGTTGCAGTATGCTTATCAGTTAAATCAAAACTTCGAAAATAAAGCGCTTCAGGAAAAAATTACTGCTTTAGGGCTTAAAGAAAAAGACTTGAGAGATCAAGCCAAAGACCTTATCAAAAAGGCAGATAGCAAAATCGAAACCAACGATAAAGACTATGTTTTTATTCATTTCATCTTGAATTATTTACCTGTAGGTTTTGTCGGACTTTTATTAGCTGTGATATTCTCTGCTGCTATGTCATCAACTGCTTCAGCTCTGAATGCACTAGCTTCAACCACAACGATAGACATCTATAAACGAAACCTCAAAGCCGAAAAAAGCGAAATACACTTTGTGAAATCCACCAAATGGTTTACCGTTTTTTGGGGAGTAGTAGCGATTGCTTTTGCTTGTTATGCGACTCTTTTTGAAAACCTGATTCAGTTTGTGAATAT
>JBEBUB010000189.1:0-3926 GCA_040393445.1 Flavobacterium beibuense | reverse complement strand
AAGTATCATTACACAAACCGAAAAATACAATAAAGCATTAATTAAGGCACCTCGATGAATGTAATACAAATAATCCATCAGTATGATATTCATAAAAATCGGAAACAGAATAAGTGCTCCTAAAAGTTTTGTTCGTTGAAACAAAAGCAAAAATGCTCCACTTATTTGAATCACTCCGATAAAAATAGGATAAAAACTAGTAGCTCCAAAAAAAGCCCACATTAACTCTGCCCTACCTGCCTGATTAATTGGCGTTTCAGAAAGAGCTGCTCCTTGGAACTGAAAAGCTTTTGCTGCCCCATAAATGATTACAAAACAAGCTGTCCACATTCGAAGTGCTAATTCCAAAGTAACAAAAGAGAGTACGTTTTTCCTTTCCATAAAAAGTGGTTTTTTAGATAACGAAATAGATTTGTGAATCGTATAAAAACAAAAAATCCCTTTCAAAAGAAGGGATTTTTTAAAAAACGAAATATTTTTTGAATGAATGGTAAGCCTTAGTTGAACTCCCAACTCATGTAATTTCTGTTATCCCAGCTTTGAAGCCAGATTCCGTTTCCGCTATTTGGTGTGATGTGCTGAGTAGAAAAACTCTCTAACAACTGCCCTGCTGTATTAAAATCAGAAGCATTCGTATATTTAAAATATCTTGACGGATGATTTACCTCATGTCCTGATGAAGTTTCTGTATAAGGAAGTCTTCCTTCACCTTCAAAAGTATATTCTGTAAAGGCAGCATTCGATTGCAGGATACTCAAAAACTCATTATAAAGAGCTGTATCTTCTGCTGATGTTCCGCAAACATAAGCAAAAGTATTTTGAGGATAACGGAATGTTGTCGTATGTAACGATTCTGTGAAGTTTGACACCTCAGGAGTAACAATCATTTTTTGAGCTGTTATCGAAACGTGATAAGTATCTATAACTTGCCCGTTTTTAAAAGTGATTTTAGTCGTATTAGCTGGCATTGCCACAAAGATTTGAGCAGGTCCTGGAGTCGTAACACAATTCGTTGGAGCATCAATTCTCTTGAAGCGAATCGTAAGTTCTCCGTTTACACTTTGTTGAGTTGTCACAATGTTATAGTTGCTACACGGATAGTTATTGGCTGTTGCAATTCTAAGAGCTGTAAAAGGAGTTCCTTGAGCATCAGACTCATATAATTCCACAGGCATAAATTCGATATTCGTATTGATTCCTGTACCTTCATCTTCAGATTCCGGACGGCACCCTACAAATGTCAATATAATGGATAAAGCAAAAAGTATACGTTTCATGTTTTTAAATATTGGTTAAAAAAGCAAAGTTAAACGAAATAATTTTAGGATTGAGTGCCTTGAGCTAATTTACTATTTCTATATCCGTAAATGAAATAAATCACCAGCCCAACAACTAACCAAATCAAGAAGAAAATCCAGTTTTTGAGCCCTAATTCTGCCATCATATAAAAACAACACAGCATTCCGGCAAGCGGAATAAATGTCATTTTTCTAGCAATCGACAGCACAGTCATAACTACGAAAATCACAATAAAAATCCACATCGGGATTTTGTGACGGAAGAGTTCCCAACCGTTTTCCATCACTCCATCTGCATTGAGTTGTGGAGCATTCGTAAAGAAATTAATGGTTTCGGTTTTGAAGTAGTAGAACAATACAAAACATACTAAAGCAAACACAATAGGCATCACATAAGCCGAATTGATATACGGTACTTTAAACTTTCCTCTTGGCCCGTTTTTGTTGCTTTCGAGTTTTAGAACTCCTGCACAAACCAAAACAAAGGCAAACAATGTCCCGATACTGCAAGCATCGACAACCATCTCTAAATCTGTAAAAAGTATCGGAGTAGCAACCACCAAACCTGTCACAACCGTAGCATAAGACGGTGTTTTAAATTTTGGATGAATTCTAGAGAATTTCTTTGGTAAAAGTCCGTCACGGCTCATAGTCATCCAGATTCTTGGTTGCCCAAGTTGAAAAACCACAAACACACTTGCCATAGCAATAACAGCACTAATCGCAATCACTCCCGAAAGCCATTGCAAATCTTGCACTTTCGTGAAAACGTAAGCTAATGGATCACCCACATTCAGCTCTGAATAATGCACTAAACCTGTAATCACCAAAGCGATGGCTACGTAAAGAACCGTACAGATAATAATGGCTAAAAATATTCCTCGAGGTAAATCTCGTTGTGGATTTTTACATTCTTCGGCTGTGGTCGAAATCGCATCAAAACCGATGTAAGCAAAGAAAACCGAACTAATTCCGGCCAAAACGCCACTTATCCCATTTGGAGCAAAAGGACTCCAATTCTCTGTATTCACATAAAAAGCTCCAATTACAATCACCAACAAAACCACAGCAACTTTCAAAAGCACCATAATGTTACTGGCTTTTCGGCTTTCGTTGATTCCCCTATAAACTAAAGCGGTTATCAAAAATGTGATCAGTAAAGCAAATACATCAACCACAAGCCGAAACCCAAGATTCGGAGCATTGGCATAAGCCAAATATTTCGGGATTTCACTACTATATTCAGAAGTTGCCAGAGTTTCGAGTGTAGCTCCATTATTTAATTGGTCTTGAATAACAGCGAATCCTTCTTTTGCTGTAAAATAATCCATAGTCATCCATTCGGGAATGTGAATTCCGGGAATGTGATTGAGTAAATTCGTAAAATAATCACTCCACGAAATGGCCACAACGATATTCCCAATGGCATATTCCATGATGAGCGCCCAACCAATTACCCAAGCGAAAAGCTCTCCGAAAGCTACATAACTATAGGTGTAAGCACTTCCGGAAACAGGTACAAGCGAAGCAAATTCTGCATACGCAAAAGCGGTAAAAGCACAAGCCAAAGCGGTAAACAAAAACAAAAAAACGACAGCAGGTCCACCTTCATAACTAGCCCTCCCAATGGTCGAGAAAATTCCCGCTCCGATGATGGCAGCAATACCGAACCCTGTCAAATCTCTCACTCCCAGACGTTTTGCCAAACTGTTGTTTTCAGCACTTGCCAAAATATCGGCTACGGATTTCTTACGGAATAATTGGTTCATAGATTATTGTTTAAAGTTTAGAGTTCAAGGTTTTATGTCATTTAAACCTCCGCTTGAGTTATTCTTTGAGAATAAAAGTCTGTTCTATATCCCAATTTACTCTGACATCAATGGGTTCTGGATAGTAAACCACTTTTTCGGGTTGAATTTTTCTCAGATAATTACCCGTATCCCAAAGACCGTTTCTATTGCTGTCATAAATAACCCGAAGCGTATAAATAGCAGGATTCAGATACATAAATTCCACTTCATTTTCTTCTTCAGTATAGTGTTCTGCCACTACTTTTCCTTTGTTATCTGTGAGTTGAATAATGACAGGAAATTCCTTTACATTCTGCAGAATCACTTTTAAATTCCCAAAATCAGAATAATTTTTAGTCGAAAAATCTACTTTTAAAGTATCGTTTGATTTTCCATAAAAATCCGTTACTGCCTCAGGAAGCATCATAAAAGTATATTTCTGCTTTTCTTCTTTATCGAAAAACACCTCCAAACTTTGTCGTAATTCGTAATATTCTACTTTGTTTTCGATCTCGACAGAATCTTTATACACTTTAATTTTTGAGCGGTCTATATGGTCTATAGGAGTTGAGAATTCAACCATTGCTTTGTCTCTGAAAGCGAAAGTTCTCGGAATTTTTACAGCAACGCTTAACGTATCCACTTTTTTCTCTCTTAACTTGATGTTGAATGACTTTTCGAGTGTGTCATTTTGTACATTCAAGGTTAGCGAATCTACCTCAATCGGTCGATACCAAATTTGTAACGAATCTCTCTCTTGAAGTTGAGTGATACGAGTTTCTAGTTTTTCATTTCCGTTTTTGAGTTCGATTTTAGCTTTTTCTGCATTGCCTTCATA
>JBEBUB010000188.1:0-3941 GCA_040393445.1 Flavobacterium beibuense | reverse complement strand
GGAAGACTATTTTTAACCTATTTTACCGAAAGGCAACTTCTTGGAACGTATGTTTTAGGAGCTATATTTCCTGGAATAGTGTATGTTTTAGCATATACGTTTTTCCCCTTAGGAAATGCTTTGCTAGTTGGAGCTTCTGCTTCGATTATGGCAATTTTATTTGCTACGGTTAGTTATGCTCCTTTGATGACGATTCGGCTTTTGCTGATAGGCTATGTAAAATTATGGCATATTGCAGCTGTTATTTTAGTATTGGATATTCTCCAAATTGGGTTAAACAATACAGGCGGACATATTTCGCATTTAGCGGGAGCATTTTTTGGGTATATGTTCATTTTCTTGTTGAAAAGAGGAACAGATTTAAGTAAAGTAACCAACTTTGTTTTTTCGATATTTTCGAAAAATAAAAACAAAAAGAATTATACGCCTTTCAAGAAAGTTCACGTTAATAAAACACAGAAGACCAATTCTCGAATTAATAATTCTGCCAATACTAAAGATATCAATCAGAAAAAAATAGATGAGATTTTGGATAAAATCAGTCGTTCCGGTTATGATAGCCTCACCAAAGAGGAAAAAGATTTTTTGTTTCAGCAAAAATAGACACATGAAAAAGCTATCGTGGTTTAATAAGATCGTTTACTTTTTCAATATTATCCTGACCATTTTAACGGTTACAGGATATGTGTTGCCTTTTTTGGCTCCGAGAATGTTTCCGGTTTTGGCTGTGCTTACTTTAGGGCTTCCGTTTTTATTAATGCTCAATATATTGTTTTTTTTCTATTGGCTTTTGCAAGTGAGAAAACAATTACTCCTCTCAGGTTTGGTTTTGCTAGTCGGAATTGGGTTTGTGACCAAATGGTATCGATTCTCTTCAGAAAATTTGCCTGTTACAGAAGATGATTTTACGATTTTAAGTTATAACGTACGTCTTTTCAATAAATACAAATGGATAGACAACGATTCGGTTTTGCCTAACATCAAGAAGTTTATCGAAGCCGAAAATCCGGATATTCTTTGTATTCAGGAGTATTCAGATATAGGAGATGAATTTAAAGTTTATCCTTATAACCATTATTATTTCACAAGTAAAAATAAAAGATTTGGACAAGCTATTCTTTCTAAATTTCCGATTGTAAACAGAGGTGAGATTATTTTTGATAATTCCAGTAACAACGTCATTTTTGTAGATATCAAAAAAGGAAATGATACATTACGAGTTTATAGTATGCACTTACAATCCATACAAATAACTAAAGATATTCAGCATATCGAAAACGAAATGAACCAAGAAAAATCGGAGCTAATTGTCAGAAAAATAGCCAAGGCTTTTACCGCTCAGCAGGAACAGGCAATGATTTTACAAGAGCATAAAAATGACTGTACTTATCCGATAATTATTTGTGGAGATATGAATAACAGTGCGTTTTCGTATGTTTACAGAAGTGTGAAAGGAAATCTGAATGATGCTTTTGAAAGGGCAGGAAGCGGATTTGGTAAAAGTTATAACTTCAAATACTACCCTGCCCGTATAGACTATATTTTCTCTGACAAATCACTACAAGTCAAAGAATTTAAAAATTATACACTTCAAAAAGGTTCAGATCACTTCCCGATTAAGGCAAGATTTTCTTTCGAAAAAAACTGATTTTTATTGTACTCTAATTCTCTGATTGATTACCGCTCGAACTACATCAATAGCTACGGTATTATAGCGATCATTCGGGATAATGATATCCGCAAAGGTTTTAGTGGGCTCGATAAACTGCTCGTGCATTGGTTTTAGAGTCGTTTGATAACGATTTAGAACCTCTTCCATGTCTCTACCTCTTTCAGAAATATCACGTTTTAGTCTTCTGATAAGTCTTTCGTCAGAATCAGCATGTACGAAGATTTTGATATCAAACATATCTCGGAGTTCCGCATTCGAAAGAATTAAAATTCCTTCTACAATCATTACTTTTCGAGGATGAGTCAGTACAACATCACCTGTTCGGTTGTGAGTTACAAAAGAGTAAACAGGTTGTTCAATGGTTTTTCCTGCTTTTAAATCTTTTAAATGAGAAGTAATAAGTTCAAAATCAATAGCTCTTGGGTGGTCAAAATTGATTTTGGTTCGCTCTTCATAGGTTAGGTTTGAAGTTTCTCTATAGTATGAATCTTGCGATATTATTCCGACTTCGGTAGTTGGAAGTTCATTCATAATTTGGTGAACAACAGTGGTTTTACCACTTCCTGTTCCTCCTGCAATCCCGATAATTAACATAAAAATTTGTTTTTGCAAATATAGGGGTTTTAGTTTTTTGCCACAATCATCTGTATGAATAGCCTAAATTATAACTTGTTTTTAACTTTCCGATTTCGTTTATTTGTGAAAAAACTAAAATGGACAAAGAAACAATAGAAAAAGGTAGGAGTATTGCCATAACGAGTTATATTCTAATTATTGGTGTTCTTATTGCTCTTTCGATGAACGGAGATGCAAAAAACAAATATGCCTCCTTTCACATCAGACAATCTTTAGGTTTGTCACTTACTTTTCTAGCTCTTAGTATTATTGTGCCTAATTTCGGGAATATTAGTGTTGAGCTCCCGATGTGGATTTTCATCATGGTGCTTTGGTCATACGGAATTATTACGGCTGTGAAAGGGCAAACTACTCCTGTTCCGCTACTCGGAGCTTTTTTTCAAAAAATATTTAAAGGAATTCAAAACTATTGATACAACAACTAATGACGCTAAATTATCTTATCAAAGAACCTACCATTAAACTCGATAAAAATCCGCTTCTTTTGCTTCTGCATGGTTATGGGAGTAACGAAGAAGATTTGTTTTCTTTTGCTTCAGAATTGCCTGAGGAGTATTATGTGATTTCTGTTCAGGCACCATATTCTTTAGAGCCTTATGGGTATGCTTGGTATGCTATCAATTTCGATGCAGATATGAATAAGTTTTCAGACAACAATCAGGCTATTCAATCCCGAGATTTGATTGTCGGATTCATTGATGAGCTCATTCAAAAATATCCGATTGATGAAAAAAAAGTGACTTTGATTGGGTTTAGTCAAGGCAGTATATTGAGTTATGCAGTGGCACTTTCTTATCCAAAAAAGGTGAATAGAGTGGTGGCTCTAAGCGGTTATTTGAATCAAGATATTTTGAAAGAAGGTTATGAGAAAAACGATTTTAGTCATCTGAATTTTTTTGTTTCTCACGGAACAGCTGACCAAGTTATTCCAATTGAATGGGCAAGGAAAACACCTGAGTTTTTAAATAATTTAAACATCAAAAATACCTATTTTGAATACCCTATAGGGCACGGAGTGGCTCCAAAAAACTTTTTTGACTTCCGAAGTTGGTTATTGAATAATTAGTTTAAATAAATAGGTTTATTAATCTGGTAATAAAATGAATAAAATGTTCGTATAGAAATTTTCTATAAGTTAAATATTAACAATTAAAGGCTAATTTGCTATGAGAAAACTCACTATTTCTGCTTTTGTCTTGTCTTTGATTTTTGCTTGTAGCGGAGTCAAAAAAACATCGGAAACGATTTCCGAAAACAAGGATTCAGTTCCTGAAAAATACATCAAAACGATTACTCAAAACGAATTAAAAAATCATATTTTCACCATTGCTTCAGATGAGATGCAAGGTCGAGATACGGGTAGTGAAGGTCAAAAAAAAGCCGGACGATATCTGATTGAACATTACAAAAAAATCGGACTTTCTTTTCCTGCTCAAGCTGACGGATTTTATCAACCTGTTCCGTCTTCGTTTATGAAAACAGCTTGGAGTCCGACACTTCCGGATTCTGAAAATATCTGGGTGTATTTTGAAGGAGGAGAACTCAAAGATGAAATAATTGTTATCTCTGCTCACTACGATCATGTCGGAATGAAAAACAATGAAATCTATAACGGAGCAGATGATAATGCCTC
>JBEBUB010000187.1:0-3975 GCA_040393445.1 Flavobacterium beibuense | reverse complement strand
GCTACGTATCCTCCAGGGCCTGAACCAATCACAACAATGTCAAATGAAGCCATATTATATTGTTTTTAGTGAATTTTTAAAAAGTCGTACAAAGATAATGGTTTTGATTCAAAGTTTAAGTTGTCAACTTCAAAGTTTTTATCTTAATTACTTAAACTAGATGAACTAATGTATAGTCTTCAAATTCATAAAATAATCCTTTATGAATGTGGTGTATGTCTTGATAGTTGACTTCGGCTTCAATTTCGTGACTATTTACATTAAAAGGAAGTACATTAATATGTTGTTTGAGACTCAATCCTTTTTGAGAGTGGTATTTATAAATGGCTTCTTTGATTCCCCAAATTGCTGTGAGTTGTCTGGTGGTTTGTTCGATATTCGATTTATCGAAAAAGTCATTGTCGAAATCAGTAAATTTGCGAGCGATTCTGATTATTTTTTCTCGTTTTTGTTCGAGGTCTATTCCGGTAGGTTTGTTGGAAATAATAATAGCCGAAAAGTTGAATGAGTGGGTGATAGAAATGTGTTTTCCGTCTTTGAGATGTGGTTTTCCGTTTTCGTCATAAAATAAATCGAAATCCGTATATCCGGATGTTTCCAGAAGTTTTCTCACGCTCAAAAAACCTCGTTGATGAATATCTGATGTCATGGATTCCAACCTGTGTAAACAGAAATCCTTCAGAGCTATTTCTCTGAATAAATCATGGTAACTTTCGGTTATTTTCCAAACCAAAACAAGATAATCTTCTGTCTGAATCGTCTTATATAGTGGCATGGTGCAAATATAGGAATTTACCTATCTGAAAAAACTTTTTGCAAAACTTGTGAGATATAAATATAAGTGCTAAATTTGCGCACTTAAAAATTAAACTAAAAATTAATAGTTATGTATGCAATCGTAGAGATAGCAGGGCAACAGTTCAAAGTAACTAAAGATCAAAAAGTTTTTGTTCACCGTTTGGATGCAGAAGAAGGAAAAAGCATTAGCTTTGACAAAGTTCTTATGCTAGATGACAACGGAACAATCACTCTAGGCGCCCCGGCTATAGAAGGTGCTTCTGTAGAAGCCAAAGTGTTAAAACACTTAAAAGGAGACAAAGTAATCGTTTTCAAAAAGAAAAGAAGAAAAGGTTACAAAAAGAAAAACGGTCACCGTCAGTCTTTGACACAAATTGAAATTGTGTCTTTAGGAGCTGCAGCAAAACCTAAAAAAGCTGCTAAAAAGACAGAAGATCAAACAGCAGAATAATTCGTTTAACAATATAAAACTAAAAGACAATGGCTCACAAGAAAGGTGTCGGTAGTTCGAAGAACGGTAGAGAATCTCACTCTAAACGTTTGGGAGTTAAGATTTTTGGTGGTCAAGCTGCAATCGCAGGTAACATCATCGTAAGACAAAGAGGAACAAAACACAACCCTGGAGAAAATGTGTATGTTGGTAAAGACCACACACTACACGCTAAAGTTGACGGTGTTGTTGAGTTTCAAAAGAAAAAAGACAACAAATCATACGTTTCTGTAGTTCCGTTTGAGGCTTAAAAAACGTGTGTTTTACAAATATAAACCCATTCGTTTTCAAGCGAATGGGTTTTGTTGCTTGTATAAAATAGTATCGAAATTATGACAGGAACGGTTTATAAATCTACAGGAAGTTGGTATTTGGTGAAAGCCGAAGACGGGACTTTTTATGAATGCCGTATAAAAGGAAAATTTCGTACCAAAGGTATTAAAAGTACTAACCCCATTGCTGTGGGAGACCTCGTTGATTTCGAACTTGACCATACTTCAGACAAGATTTCTGGTCTGATTCATCACATTCACGACCGTAAGAATTACATCGTTCGAAAATCTGTCAATTTATCAAAGCAGATTCACATTATTGCTTCTAACATTGACCAAGTGTTTTTGTTAGTAACGATGAATTATCCGCTTACGACAACTTCTTTCATCGATCGATTTTTAGCAACAGCAGAAGCTTATAACATTAAGGCTGTATTGCTATTCAATAAAATTGATACGCTCGAAGGCGAAGATTTTGACAACCAACTTTTCTTACAACACGTTTATACCAAAATTGGCTATCAATGTCTGAGAATTTCCGCAACTGAAAAGCAAGGTTTAGACAAACTCAAAGAGTTGATGAAAGGTAAGACTAATATGTTTTCTGGACATTCAGGTGTTGGTAAATCAACATTAATCAATGCTCTAGAACCGGTTTTAAACCTAAAAACGTCAGTACTTTCTGAATCTCACAAACAAGGGCAGCACACTACTACTTTTGCTGAAATGTTTGATATCTCTTTTGGAGCTCGAATTATCGATACTCCGGGAATCAGAGGTTTTGGGATGGTAGATATGGAGCCTCAAGAAATCACCGATTATTTTCCTGAATTTTTTGCTCTAAAACACAACTGCAAATTCAACAATTGTCTTCATAAAGACGAACCTCATTGTGCGGTCAAAGAAGCATTAGATAGAGACGAAATTTTTTGGTCTCGCTATAAAAGTTACCTTCAAATCCTCGAAGGTGATGACTCTGTTTACAGAACAGACGATTACGTTTAAATGAAAATAATTGAAAATTAACCTATTATAGGTATGGTTTTTGCAATTACTAAAGCGAAAACGACCTATATTTTGCGTTTTATTCAGACTCTAGGGAGTCATAATCCGAACATCTACATATAAAGGTTGAGCCCGTTTCTTGAGGCTTATAAAAAATCCTTTTTCTTTAATCTAATTATTAATCAGCTGGTTGCCAATCAGATGATGTCTTTTTATTGTTTCGGATTTCCTATACTCATCAGGCAACCCAAAAATAAATATCTATGATGCAAACACAGACATTTCATGCTCAAAATTTACCTCAACCCGAACTAAAACAACAAATTGTAGACTTCCTACATACGCATTTAGAGCAATATGGTGACACAAAGTCAGCTATCTCAAAAGCTATTGATTATTCATTAGGCCTCAATAATTCTCCCGGAGGATTTACGATATTGCTGAATGATAACGACATTCTGAAAGGCGTTGTGGTTGTCAACCGAACCGGAATGGGAGAATATATTCCTGAAAATATCTTGGTTTATATCGCTACACATAAAGATTATAGAGGCGAAGGTTTGGGTAAGAAACTAATGCAAAAAGTCATTACTGAAGCAGAAGGTGATATTGCTTTGCATGTGGAGGCAAATAATCCTGCTAAAAAATTATACGAAAAACTCGGGTTTACGAATCCTTATTTGGAAATGCGACTTAAAAAATAAGAAATGGCAGAATTAGTTATACACGCAAGTAAGATTAAGAACAACATTCGTTTTTTGAGTGAATATTTTAAGGAGAAAAAGATCAAATGGAGTTTGGTCACCAAAGTATTTTCAGGTGACAAAGAGTTCTTGAGAAATATACTAACGGATGAAGTGATCGAAAACATCAGTTCGGTTGGAGATTCCAGACTAACGAGTCTGAGAAACCTTAAAGAAGTGAATCCGAAAATGAAAACGATTTACATCAAACCACCTTCGAAAATCTATGCAGATGAGGTGGTTCAGTATGCTGATATTTCGTTGAACAGTTCATTTTCTACTATTAAAGCACTTAATCAAGCTGCTAAAAAAGCGGGGAAAATCCATCAAGTTATCATCATGATTGAGTTGGGAGAGTTGAGAGAAGGAGTGAATCGGGAATCAGTCATGAATTTTTACGAAAAGGTTTTTCAGATGTCGAATATTGAGGTGATTGGTTTAGGTTCTAATTTGGGTTGTATGTATGGAGTAGAACCCACATACGACAAGCTTTTACAACTTTCACTTTATAAAGAACTGATTGCGACCAAATTTAATAAGGATTTAAACCTGATTTCTGGAGGTAGTTCTATCACTTTACCGCTTTTAGAACAAGGAATTGTGCCTAAAGATATCAATCACTTCCGAATCGGTGAAGCTGCTTTTTTTGGTGTGAGTCCGTTAGATA
>JBEBUB010000186.1:0-4014 GCA_040393445.1 Flavobacterium beibuense | reverse complement strand
CTTTAGAGGCTGTGGTGAATGCTCGTGCTAGAGCTACTCAAACCACTATTGACCCTACTAACATTACACCTGAGCAATTACAAGCTTTTCAACAAGCTCAAGGTAACTTAAACAGTGCTTTGTCTCGTTTGTTGGTTACGGTTGAGCAATATCCTGATTTAAAAGCGAATCAGAATTTTATTAAACTTCAAGACGAATTGACCAGTACAGAAAACCAAATTCTAACTGCAAGAACTCGTTTTAATGAAGCTGTAAAACCTTATAACAATCACGTACTTAAGTTCCCGAACTCTATATTGGCAGGCTTCTTTAATTTCAAAGAAAAAGCGTATTTTGAGTCGGTTCAAGGTGCAGAAGTTGCTCCAGATGTTGAATTTAATTTTCAATAATAATGCCTCTAGCCAAAGATTTTTTAACTCCTGAAGAAGAAAACGAAATAGTTCAAGCCATCTTGGCTGCTGAACGAAACACTTCGGGTGAAATCAGAGTACATATCGAAAATCATACAGATAAACAACCTCTTGACAGAGCTCAGGAGGTTTTTTATCAATTGGGCATGAACAACACAGCTTTGCAAAACGGAGTTCTGTTTTATGTGGGAGTTCAAGATCATACCTTTGCCATTATCGGAGACAAAGGTATCAATGATTTGGTTGAAGATAATTTTTGGGACAAAACCAAAGATATAGTGATTTCTCACTTTAAAAATGGTCAATTCAAGCAAGGTTTAGTAGAAGGTGTTCTTAAAGCAGGCGAAAAACTTAAAGTGCTTTTCCCTTCTTCGGATAACAATCAGGACGAACTTCCTAACGAAATCTCAAAAAGCTAAATGACAAAATTCATCACTAAAATAGGGCTTAGTCTTTTGGTTGTATTGTTATTTACTGCCAAAGGATTCGCTCAATATGACATTCCCGAAAAACCTAAAAAAGTTACAGAACAAACCAGTGTGTTTGACTATGCGAACCTTTTAAAGGAAAATGACCGTAAAGCATTAGAGATAAAACTCATCCGATATGCTGACACGACTTCTACACAAATCGTAATTGCTATCATTCCGAGTTTAAAAGGAGAATACGAAGGAACTTTAGCACCACGATGGGCTCATAAATGGGGAATCGGAGATAAAGACAAAGACAACGGTGTTTTCATACTTTTAGCCGAAAAAGAACGCAAAATCTGGATTGCTCCCGGCTATGGACTCGAACACATCCTGACAGCAGGAATCAACGGAGAAATCATCAGAAACTACATTATTCCCGAATTCAAAAAAGGTGATTATTACAGTGGTTTAGACGTGGGTACAGACAAACTCATTGAGCTTTTTTCAGGAACTTATACAGGCGAAAAAATCAACAATCCTGCTGAAGATGTTTTTCCTATTGTATTTGTTTTCATTATGATAGTTTTCATTATGATAATCATTGCTATAATTAGAAAGGGTTCTAATCGTGGTGGTGGCGGGAATTCCGGAAGAAAAGAAGGTTTTGACCTTACTGATTTCATAATTCTCAGCAGTTTAGGTCGAGGTGGTTCGGGTAGTTCCGGTGGTGGATTTGGTTCCGGTGGCGGCTTTGGCGGAGGTTTCGGAGGCGGCTTTGGTGGAGGTGGTTTTTCCGGTGGAGGTGCAGGAGGAAGTTGGTAACTTTCTGATTTCTAAACAAAAAACTTCATTATCAACTCTTCAAAATAATTAACATTTTTTGATATTAGACTAGGCTAATGAAATTAGCTTAATTAAATAAATTTTCGTTCATTTGCAACTTCTTTTGATAGGTAAAGAATGTCTAAATTTGATTCCATCAGACCGTTTTATGACAGTGAAGTAAACGAAGCGCTCCGCTCTGTTTTACATCACCCGATGATGAAGGCAATGATGAGCTTTACGTTTCCTGAACAACAACCGGAGTTCTGGGAAGAAAAACTCAAAGACACCCATTCTATAAGAGATTTTCAAGCAAAATTTCTTTATCATTCTATTCAAAAAGTATTAGAAAAAAGCTCTGATGGGCTTACTACTTCAGGCTTCGAAAAGTTAGAGAAAAACACTTCGTATTTATTTATTTCCAATCACAGAGATATCATTTTAGATACTTCTCTACTAAATGTTTCCCTGCTCGATTACGGGCTTGTGATGACAGCTTCGGCTATTGGAGATAACTTGGTTCAAAAGAATTTTTCACTGATACTCTCTAAACTCAATCGTAATTTTTTAATTCAACGAAATCTAAGTCCGAGAGAACTTTTGCAGAGTTCGAAATTGGTTTCTGAATATATCAGCCAACTTATTCTTTCTGAAAACCGTTCGGTTTGGATTGCTCAAAGAGAAGGAAGAACCAAAGACGGAAACGATGCTACCCAACAAGGTGTATTGAAAATGCTCGGAATGGCTTGCGAAGAAGACAACCTGATGCATTATTTCAAGAAATTGAAAATCGTTCCGGTTTCGATTTCGTATGAATATGACCCAACGGATGCTCTCAAAATTCCGAGACTTTTAGCCGAAGCCAATAAAGAGGTTTATAAAAAGGAAAAAAACGAAGATTTCAATACGCTAATGAGCGGAATTATGGGTCAGAAAAAGCATATCCACATTCATATTGGTGATATGCTAACTACCGAATTCGATTTTATAGATTCTCAGTTTGATACGACAAACAAACAGATTCAGGCATTGGCTCAGGTGCTTGATGCTGCCATAATTGGAGGATATAAGCTTTGGAGCACCAACTACATCGCTTATGACATATTGTTCAAAACCGATAAATATGTCTCACATTATACTCCAAAAGAAAAACAACTTTTTGAAAGACGTTTAGAAATGCGGATTAACGAAAGTAATGCTGTGGCAAAAGAAGGATTCCTGACCATGTATGCTAATCCGGTATGCAACAAAGAAAAATATAATGAACTCATCTAAAAGCAAAATATTGCTGATTTATACCGGTGGAACCATCGGGATGATAAAAAACTTCAAAACAGGAGCCCTAACAGCTTTTGATTTTAGTCAGATTCAGGAAAAAATTACCGAACTTCAACAATTAGATTGTCATATCAGTACGCTTTCGTTCGAGAAACCCATAGACTCTTCAGATATGGATATAGAAAAGTGGATTCAAATTGCCACCATAATCGAAGAAAACTATGATGATTTTGACGGATTTGTAGTGCTTCACGGTTCAGATACGATGTCTTATTCGGCTTCCGCACTTAGCTTTATGCTCGAAAACCTCTCAAAACCGGTTATTTTCACAGGTTCGCAATTACCTATTGGAGACCTGAGAACCGATGCCAAAGAGAATCTTATTACGGCCATTCAGATTGCTTGTCTGAAAAACAACAATAAGCCCGTAATTCAAGAGGTTTGTTTATATTTTGAATACAAACTCTATCGAGGAAACAGAACGACCAAAATCAACGCAGAACATTTTGAAGCCTTTGCTTCGATGAATTATCCTTCTTTGGCAGAATCAGGCGTACATCTAAAAGTAAATTCTGATATACTTTGGCCTTATTCAGGTAAAAAACTGGTCGTACACAAAAATTTAGATAACAACGTAGTGGTAATAAAACTGTTTCCTAGTCTTAACCCTACGGTTTTGAATGCTGTTTTGTCTATTCCGAATCTCAAAGGAATTATTTTGGAAACCTACGGAGCCGGAAATGCTACGACTCAAACTTGGTTCATTGAAGCTTTGGCAAAAGCCATAAAATCAGGAATTCATATTATAAACGTTTCGCAATGTGCCGGAGGAAGCGTTATTATGGGACAATATGAGAATAGTACTTCTCTAAAAAATATCGGAGTGATTTCCGGTAAAGATATCACGGCTGAAGCTGCCATCACTAAACTGATGTATATGCTAGGTGAAAATGTAGCTCCGTCTGTTTTTAAAACCATATTTGAAACCTCTTTAAGAGGAGAAATGTCTTAATTTTCATATATTTGCCAACCCTATAAAGAAAGGTGCTCGAGTGGTTGAAGAGGCTACCCTGGAAAGGTAGTATACGGGT
>JBEBUB010000185.1:0-4019 GCA_040393445.1 Flavobacterium beibuense | reverse complement strand
AACTACTGACATAGGGTTGTCACTAGCACTGCTTAAATTTGTCCCGAAACATACATAAACCATGAGCAAACAACCCCAACAAGAACCCGAAGTATTTTACCCGAAAAACGTTACGGAATGGAGAGCATGGCTGGCAGAAAACCACCTTTCAAAGCAATCTGTCTGGGTTGTTTTTCATGCCAAATCATCTGCAACACCTTCTATCTCGTGGAGCGAAGCCGTAGATGTAGCGCTTTGTTTCGGGTGGATAGACAGCAAGAAAATAAAAGTAGGGCCCACAATATCTCACCAATACTTTACTAAACGAAAGCCCAAAAGCAATTGGTCGAGAATCAACAAAGAGAAAATCGAAAAGCTCACTGCTAGCGGAGAGATGACACAAGCCGGCCTACAAGCTGTTGAAATTGCTAAACAAAACGGCTCTTGGACACTTGTAGATTCCGTTGAAGACATGATTATTCCTTCTGATTTAGAACAAGCGCTCACCCAACACCACGGAGCCAAAGACTATTTTATGAACTTGAGCAAAACCATCAAAAAGATGATGCTCTATTGGGTTATTAGTGCTAAACGAGAAGCAACCCGCCAAAACCGCATCAACGAAATTGCTCAAGCAGCAGCCCAACAGCAAAAACCCAAACAATTCTGAGAAATCTTTTTACTTAATCTAAATATTTATTTGATTCCAACCCCAAAAGAACTAAATCAGAACACATCTAGGTAGTTCAATAACAAGTACCTTTGTTTTCATATCCTATTTTAAATCTATTAGCGATGAAAACAAATCCTAACAACAAGTTTACGGCTAGCCACAGAATTTTACATTGGTCTATAGCCTTATTTATGTTTGTTCTATTCATTACCGGCTTTTTAAGAATGTATTGGATGAACAAGAAAACAATCGTTACCGCTATTGATACGACCCTGAAAAATCAAAGTATTGCGATAGAAAAAGACCAACTCACTCCTATCGCCAAAAGCATCCAAGCCCCTATGTGGGAATGGCATGAATGGGCTGCTTATGTTATCGCTATTGTACTCCTTTTAAGAATCGCTTATATGCTACTTAAAGGCATTAAATTCCCAAATCCTTTTGGAAGTCATCAGAACCTAAAAGAAAAACTGCAAGGCTATCTGTATCTGCTTTTCTATCTGTTTGTTGTGGCTTCTACTATTACCGGATTCTATTTGAAGTGGGGCAACGGAACTTATAAACAACCTATGGAAGCCGTTCATAAATGGGCTATTTATTGGTTCCCTATATTTGTAGTATTGCATTTGGTAGGTATACTGTGGGCTGAACTGACCTACAAAAAAGGAATTACTTCTAAAATGATTGGAGGCGACTCTGAAAAATAGATTATCTTCAAACTTTTTCCCAACCTAAGTATATATGACCAATTATAATATCCCCTCTCACCTAACCGGACTCTCAAGCGAAGAGCTCAAAGTCTCTCGAAGCAAATATGGTTATAACCAAGCTACAGAACTCAAAAAAAGTGCTTGGTACACCTTGTTGATAGACATTCTCAAAGAACCCATGTTGCTTTTGCTGATAGCCGTAACGATTATCTATGTGTTGGTGGGCAACTATTCTGAGGCGGTATTTATGTTGGGAGCTATTATAGCCGTATCGGGCATCTCGTTCTATCAAGATAACCGAAGCAAGAAAGCCCTAGAAGCTCTCGAGAAGCTCAACGAACCCTTGAGTATGGTCATCCGAAATTCTGAAGTGATGGAAATCCCTACACACGAAATTGCCGTAGGTGATTTGTGCATTACTGAAGAAGGAAAAATGATTAATGCCGATGGCGAAATTGTCTATAGCTCTGACTTCTCGGTTAACGAAGCCTCACTTACGGGAGAAAGTTATTCCGTTTTTAAAAGCCTGGACACGGCCGACCGAAAAGTTTATGGTGGCACTTTAGTAGTATCCGGATTAGCGGTTTTTAAAGTAGAAAGCATCGGGAACCAAACCAAGTTGGGCAAAATAGGGCAATCTATACATGAGATTGAAGAAGAGGTTTCTCCTCTACATACACAAATAAACAAGTTTGTCAAAGGGATGGCTTTTGTGGGTATAGTGGTTTTCCTGATGGTATGGGGTTACAGTTATTGGCAATCAGGCAGTATAATCGAGAGTTTATTAGCCGGACTCACCTTGGCCATGTCTATTTTACCGGAAGAAATTCCTGTAGCATTCACCACCTTTATGGCTCTGGGAGCTTGGAAGCTTATGCAAGAAGGTATCATCATCAAACGTAGTAGTGTTGTAGAAACTCTTGGTAGCACCACCGTGATTTGCACAGACAAAACCGGAACGATTACCGAAAACTCCATGAAGCTCAAAGCTTTATACGACTATAAAAGTGATACAGTCTTTGACGAAGCTAACTTCTCTACTTCAGAACTATCGGAGCTTATTCAATATGCCATGTGGAGTAGTGAACCCGTTCCGTTTGACCCGATGGAGATAACCATACACCAAATCTATCAACAAACGCAGTCTGATGACCAAAGATCGAACTTCCAGATGATACACGAATATCCGCTAGAAGGAAAACCACCCATGATGACCCATTTGTTTGAAGACGACAAAGGCAACCGCATCATTGCTGCCAAAGGAGCTCCCGAAGCACTGCTGGAAGTGGCTAACCTATCAGATAGTGAAAAACAAAAGCTTCGCCAATACATTCAAGATTTCGGGAAACAAGGCTATCGAGTGTTGGGTGTCGGGAAAAGCAGTTTTACAGGCAATGACTTCCCAGAAAAGCAACAAGACTTCCGTTTTGAGTTCTTAGGCTTTACGGTATTCTATGACCCTCCGAAACAAGGCATTCAAGAGGTTTTTAAACAGATAGAACAGGCAGGTATCAAAGTAAAAGTAATCACCGGAGACAATGCAGACACTACTTCTGCTATTGCTAAACAAGCAGGAATTCAAAACCATGCCCCTGCCCTAAACGGAGCAGAAATACTCGAGTATTCTGAAACGGAACTCATGCAACTGGCTCGCAAGACCACTTTGTTTACTCGTATGTTTCCTGAAGCGAAACTAGCAACCGTAAATGCCTTAAAAAAGGATGGTGAAGTAGTAGCGATGTTGGGCGATGGGGTGAATGATGCTCCTGCCCTTAAAGCCGCTCATATTGGTGTGGCTATGGGGAATAAAGGAACTGAAATCGCTAAAGCAGCAGCTCAGATGGTGATTACCAACGATGATTTAGGAAAACTCATCATCGGGATTGCAGCCGGAAGACGTATCTACACCAACATTAAAAAAGCCATACAGTATATCATTTCGATTCATATCCCGATTATTCTGACAGTGTCTTTACCTTTGTTTTTGGGCTGGATTTATCCGAATATATTTACCCCTATACACGTGATTTTCTTAGAACTCATCATGGGGCCTACTTGTTCGATAGTGTATGAAAACGAACCTATAGAGCGCAACACCCTGCTACAAAAGCCCCGTAAGATGACTGAGACGTTCTTGAACCTCCGAGAGCTGAGCATCAGTATTGTGCAAGGGCTTATGATTACGACCGGTGTGTTGTTTGCTTATCAGTATGCCGCAATGAACGGTAGTGATGAAGAATCCACCAGAGCGATGGTGTTTACGACTTTGATTTTTGCCAATGTGTTTTTGTGTCTCGTAAACCGTTCGTTTGTGTATAGCATGATAGACAGCATCAAGAACAAAAACAAACTGTTTCCGCTAGTTATCGGGATAACCTTGTTATTGCTATTCGCTATCCTCTATATTCCTGTTGTCTCTACGTTTTTTAAAGTGAATGGTTTGAGTCTGCAAGAATTGAGTACTTCTGTGCTGATTGCAGGAGTATCAGTCTTGTGGTTTGAGGTGTATAAATGGGTGAAGAGGCTGAGGAGCTGAGAGACTGAGGGAACCTTTTGAATCGTTATCGAGAGTTTGTTGTCGGTTATCGGTTATCGTCCCGATAGATTCTGTGTTAATAATGAAATAAAATCTATATTTTTTCTATCTTTGTCAGAGA
>JBEBUB010000184.1:0-4040 GCA_040393445.1 Flavobacterium beibuense | reverse complement strand
GAAATTACAATTACGGCTTTAGCCGAATTGATTAAGAAATCTTCTAGCCATTCAATACTCTCGATATCCATGTGGTTAGTAGGCTCATCCAGCAGAATCAAATCCGGTTTTTTCAAAAGGATTTTTGCCAGCTCAATTCGCATTCTCCATCCTCCAGAAAATTCAGAAGTCGGACGAGTGAAATCTTCACGAACGAATCCAAGACCTTTCAAAACTTTTTCTACTTCAGCTTCGTAGTTTACTTCTTCTATCGAATAGAATTTCTCAGACAATTCTGATACTTTTTCGATGAGTTTCATGTATTCATCACTTTCGTAATCCGTACGAATTGTGAGTTGATGATTGATTTCTTCAATCTCATCACGCATTTTGAAAATATCCGAAAAAGCCTTTGATGTTTCTTCGAATACCGTAGCATCATCTTTAGTGAGTAGATGTTGGGGTAAATAAGCAATTACAGTTTCTTTGGGAGCCGAAATATTTCCGGTGGATGGTTTATTCACTCCGGCAATTATTTTAAGCAAAGTCGATTTACCTGCTCCGTTTTTACCCATTAAAGCTATTTTGTCGGTTTCGTTGATAGAGAATGTTACATCACTAAAAAGAGTTGTTCCTCCGAACTGAACCGAAATGTCATTTACCGTTATCATCTTTTTCGAAAATTTAAAGCGGCAAAGATACTCGGAAAATAACTATCTTTGAAGCTCAAAAAAAACAAACACAACTTTTATGAAAATTTCCATAGGCAACGACCATGCAGGAACCGAATACAAACACGCTATTGTGAGTTTCTTGCAAGAAAAAGGACACGAAGTAATCAATCACGGAACAGACGAATTTTCGAGTGTTGACTACCCTGATTTTGTACATCCGGTAGCTAAAGATGTCGAAAACAAAACAGTTGATTTCGGAATTATAATTTGTGGAAGCGGAAATGGTGTAGCCATCACTGCCAACAAACATCAAAAAGTGAGAGCAGCTTTGTGTTGGATGAAAGAAATTGCTGTTTTAGCTAGACAACACAACGATGCTAACGTAGTGAGCATTCCTGCCCGATATACTTCAAAAGAGCAGGCAATCGGTATTGTAGAGGCTTTCTTATCAACAGATTTTGAAGGAGGAAGACATCAAAACAGAGTCGATAAAATCTCTTGTCCCTAAATAGAATTTACTTTGCATAAGCATACCAATCATAGAATTCAAAAACGGGAAGTAAAAGGCTCGAATCTGGCTTTTTCGATCTTGTTGAATATTGTTGTGACCTTGGCTCAAGTAATTGGGGGAATTGTCTCAGGCAGTTTGTCTTTGATTTCGGATGCTTTACATAACTTTAGTGATGTTCTGTCATTGGTTTTCAGTTATATAGCTCACAAACTTTCTCGTAAAAAAGCTTCAACCACTCAGACTTTCGGTTACAAAAGAGCAGAACTCATTGCTGCTTTTGTGAATTCATTCACACTGATTTTGGTTGCTTTATATTTGGTCTATGAAGCGATAGCTCGATTTAGCGAACCTATTGCTATTGATTCTGATATGGTAATCTGGTTGGCTATTTTAGGAATTGCAGTCAACGGATTCTCTGTATTACTTCTGAAAAAAGATGCTGAGCACAATCTGAATATGAAATCTGCCTATTTACATCTGTTTACAGATATGATGGCTTCTGTAGCTGTTCTTTTTGGTGGACTAATGATGAAATTCTACGGAGTGGTTTGGATTGACAGTATAATGACTTTGCTAATCGCTATTTATTTGATTGTGGTTGGAGGAAAATTACTGATACAATCCACAAAAATGTTGATGCTTTTTACACCGGATTCTATTGATGTCAAAGAGGTGGTTCGTGAAGTACATAAAATAAACAAAGTCAACAAACTGCATCACATTCATATCTGGCATCTCAACGAAGAAGAGTTGCATCTCGAAGCTCATTTGGATTGCTCAGAAGATTTAAAACTATCCGAATTTAACGTAGTTTTAGAGGAAATCGAAGAAGTGCTATACAACAAATTCGGTATCAACCACGTTAATATCCAGCCTGAATTTAAAAAACAAGACCCAAAAGATTTTATCGTACAAGATTAAATTACAGTATCTATAAAACAAAAGAATTGAAAAAAAATGGAACAAATTGCACATCCTAAATCTAAATTTCGAAGCCCTAAGTTGCTGATTGCTTTTCTTCTATTTACTGTTTTTTCTTTTGCTCAAGACGAAAAAATCAATCAGTTTGACTCCAATGGAAACCGTCATGGTTTATGGAAAGGAACTTATGAACAAACTAAACGACCTCGTTATGAAGGGGTTTTTGAACACGGAAAAGAAACGGGAATCTTTCAGTATTTTGATGACACAAAAGCAGGAAAAGTAATTGCTACACGTGATTTCTCGAAAGGTGACGGGAGTTGTTATGCTATTTTCTATGACAGAAAAGGCCACAAAGTAAGCGAAGGGTTTATCAATAAAAACAGAGAAAATGAAGGCGAATGGAAATTTTATCACCAAGCATCGCCTCAAATCATGTCTGTTGAAACCTATAAAAACGGAAAAATAGACGGTGTTAGAAAAGTCTTTTATAAAGACGGAAAAATAGCCTCAGAAACTCATTACGTTAACGGAATCAAAGAAGGACTACATAAGCAATATGCAGAAAACGGAGTGGTGATAGAAGAAATTCCCTATAAAAATAACCAGTTCAACGGTTGGGTAGTTTACAGAGACCGCAACGGAAAACCAACTGCAGAAGGTAGATATGAAAAAGGACTGAAAAAAGGAATTTGGAAGTTCTACGAAGACGGAAAACTAGTGACAGAAGTCGATTCTGAATCAAAAGAATTTATATACAGAGGTCAATGAAAGTACTTGTCATACAACAAAAAATGATTGGTGATGTGTTGGCAAGCACCGTAATTTGTCAAGCTATAAAAACCAAGCATCCGGATTGGGAAGTCCATTATATGGTCTATCCGAATACTTTGGCTGTGGTAGAAAACAATCCTTTTGTAGATAAAGTCATAATTTTTGACCCTAAAGAAAATAAAGGTTTTTCGAAATTAATTGCTTTTGGCAAAAAGCTAAAAACCGAAAACTATGATGCTGTCATTGATGCTTACGGAAAATGGGAAAGTATGATTCCTGCTTATTTTTCGGGTGCAAAAATCAGAATCGGTCATAAAAAATCTTATACTTCGTTTTTTTATACCAAACCACTAAAAACGACTCCGAATATTGAAGGTGCTGCGATTTATAACCGTTTGGAATTTGCTCAAGCCCTTATCGGAGAAATGATTCCGATTGATTTTCCGAAAATATATTTGAGAGAAGAAGAAATTCAGAAAGCAAAAACTACTTTACAAAACCGAATAGATACTTCTAAAAAGACCATTATGATTGGTATTTTGGGTAGTTCTCTCGACAAAAGTCTTCCGGCTGACGAAGTGGCAAAAATGCTGGATTTTATAGCACTTTCAAACGATTGTCAGATGCTTTTTAATTTTATGCCCAATCAAGAAACAGAAGCCAAAGCCATTTTTGATTTGTGTAAACCGGAAACCAAAACGAAAATCATCTTTGATTTCTATACGAAAGGATTACGAGATTTCTTGGCTGTTTTGTCTCAGTGTGATGCTTTGGTAGGCAACGAAGGCGGAGCTGTGAATATGGCGAAAGCTCTTGGGATTCCTACGTTTGCTATATTCTCACCTTGGATTAAAAAAGAATCTTGGAGCAATTCAGCCGACAAGAATCATGTGGCTGTACATCTCAAAGATTTTCATCCTGAAATCTATAACGGAAAATCTCCAAAAGAGTTTAAAAATCAATCTTTAGAACTTTATAAAAAGTTGAAATTTAGCCTTTTCGAAAGCCAGTTGAAAGAATTTCTAAAAAGATAAAATCTTTCTTCCTTGTTCTTTCTTCTTTGCTCTTTCTTCTTGATTCTAAAAAAACTATTTCTCAATCCCTACAGGAGTTCTAACTATTTTCTCGCTACGGGTTTTCTTTCTGATGTTGATGTTTTTCTGAATAGATTCCGGAGTGTT
>JBEBUB010000183.1:0-4160 GCA_040393445.1 Flavobacterium beibuense | reverse complement strand
TAATTGTTGAATTGTTGGCATAATTGTTTAAATAATAAATTCTTATGTTATTAACTTCCCGCTTTTTACGGGGTTGCAAATGTATAACTTTTTTGGTTTAAAACAAATTAGTTATTTATTTTTTTATTTTAAGCGAACATTTTACTTCCTCACAACCAGCTTTTAAGGCTCGAAGAAAGTAGCATTTCAAAGGATTCTCTGGATAAAGTTTATTGATTATCTGTTTTTTTATTACTGAAAATATTGTCTTTTTTCCATAACAACATATTAGTAAACCCCAACAAAGAACCTGTGATAGTTCCTGCTAAAACTCCTAAAATAAGTAATCTCAATAAATTAGCACTACTGAAGTTCCCGTCAAAAAGTCCTCTTACAATAGTAAAGGCAAACATAAATATCGCTACACGAATAAAGCCTACCTTGAAATAATACCCATTGGTTTTCATGTTTTATAATTTTTATGAAGGGGCAAAATTAAACAAAACCAATTGGTTTACAGCGAAGAATATATTAAAGTTTATTCGTTTTTGACAACCAAAATCCAATCGTCTTCTAGAAATTTATATCCGACATCATATACAAACCGATATTCGGCTCCGTTTTTATAAACTTTAAAATGGGTAAAATAATTGAAGTCAAACCCAGCTATTGATAAATTTTGCTTAGTAGTTTTTGCTTTTCCGTCAACAAATTTCTGTTCCGAAAGTATTCTGAAATTCTTTCGAAGTTTGTTGTTGATGTTTCGCATCAAGTTCGAAACATCTTTGTTATTCTTATTGTTATACGCATTTCTACATCCGTCATTACAGAACTTTTTATCTGAACGACCGATGATTTTTTCTCCACATTCTAAACAAACATTCATTTTTTCAGAATTTTAATTTTACATAAATCATTCAAATATAATAATTTATCCGTTTACAAATACTTACAATCGAAAGTAATTGTATAACTACCGACTATATTTTGCTTGTTGCCGAATCTTTGCACCAGAGATTTGAGAAAACAACTAACGCCTCTTATCTAATGTTTAATTTAAATTTTTAGTATTATGTCTTTAAGAAACAAAGTTACCCTAATCGGTAGAACAGGAAAAGAAGTTGAAATCGTAAACTTCGAAAACGGGAAAATTGCAAAAGTAAGTCTGGCAACATCCGACCACTACACCAACGCTCAAGGCGAAAAGGTGGAAGACACACAATGGCACAACCTTGTAGCAGGAGGAAAACTCGCTGATATAATGGAAAAGTATGTGGAAAAAGGCAAAGAAATTGCTGTCGAAGGCAAAATCATCTACAGAAGTTATGACACACCAGACGGACAAAAGCGGTACATTACCGAAATCCGTGTAGAGGAATTAGTGCTGCTGGGAAGTAAGTAGGAATTGAAGATTGATGAAATTTGCAGTGGTTTACACAACGATCATTCATCAGTAAAACGAAAAACGGCTCCCAAATCGGAGCCGTTTTTTTATTTTGTTTTAGCAGTTGGAGTTTCTGCTTTTTTCTTGTCTCGAGGGCGTAACTTACCGTAAGAACCACGTACAATTTTCCCTCTTTTAGTTTTCATATCTCCTTTTCCCATAAGACTAAAAAAATTTGTAGTTAATCCTACAAATATAAGGAATTTTAAGGAGAAGGCAAAATGAGAGGTTCTTATGCTACTTCATTTTTAAAGTGCCTGTTAACTTCTCAAATTCTTTTATAGTTAATTCAAAGTTATCTTTAGCAACTCCACTGATAATCACTCCTCGATTCTTAAACACAACACAAGTCATAATAATATGAGTCTCTTGACCATTTAATATTCCAGTAATTAATTCTTCATAACAGTTGAATCCGTTTAATTTTTCTTTATTAGAAGAAATTCTTTCTGATATTATTAAACCATTATTTACAAGTGAATTCAAATGAATTTCAAAAAATTGCTTTGGTTGCATCCCTGGATCATCTAAAGGAGTTTGATTAACTAAATAAGCAGATTCATTCATAAAATTATCTTTTTTCACTCCTTTTTCAGTATAAAGAAAAAGGTTTGAGTTTGTCACGGAATGTTTATAAATACTTTCAGAATCATCTAATTCAAAAAAAGCCGCCTCAAAAGCTCCAACTATTCTATTTTTATCATATTCAATTGTCAATAATTTTTCCTTGACAAAATCTACTTTCTCATTTACCACTCTTGCATTTACTGATACACTAAAATCTTCATCCCCAAATATCAAACTTATGATTTTAGTATTTACATCACCTTCAAACACTACTAATTTAGCAGAATAATCACTTAATGTAAACTCTTTAAAATCATACACTTTAACACCTCCTCTTTCAAAATTTTCTTTTGTATAATTTACTGATTGAGTATAATAATTGCCTCCATACAAATCCATAAACATAATTGCACCTTCATTACTCTCAAAACCTATAAAATCTGTTGCTATTTGAAAAGATTCTATTTTTTCTATATAAATTCTTGTACCAGAAACTAATATTTTTTCAGAATCCTTGATTTGCCCACAAGAACTTAAAGAGAAAAAGAATATAAATGTCAAAATTAATATTTTCATATTTTTTAAATTTTATTAAATAAAATAACCTCCACTCAAAGCTAAAATATATTTATCAATATACATCTGCTTTTCTTTGGATTTGTATTGTTGGATGTATCTCGGGTGTTCTAAAACCGTCATTTTGTCAAACAGTTTTTTCTCATTGTTGAGTCTCGAGAGAAAATCAGCATTTTTCTTCCCTAATATAAAAACCTCCGAAGTATCCAGTCCTAAACTGATGTGCTTTTCGAGCGAATCAATCATAAAACCTTTTACAGCTTCAAAAAGCTTTTTGTCGTCATAATAATTGGCATTCAAAAAATTTCCTTCTTTTGACCTACGAACAATCGCCAAAGGAAAAGGCGAATTGATATAAAACTGACGGTAAAAATCTTCCACACCACCAAAAGCCTGAATGATATCATACACAAAAACAGACGAAATTTCATGTGTATGAGCGGATTTCATTTTTATTCCACAAACCGATTCCAAACGCTTGGTATCCGTAAACGGAACTCCGGTCACTCCTGCTCCATTCCTACTCGGATTGATTCCGATGATGAATTTACGTTTAGTAGTGTCGTTATAATATTTATGATAGAATTGTTGCATTACTTCCATCGTTTCCGGATTGTCCAAATACGGATTCAGCACCTGAAACCCATCGGGCAAACTCCCTGAATAATGTAAGTTTCGGTTAAATTCAATAACTTTTTGGGCAAAGGTCTGTTCTTTTTGTTTCTTCATCATGAGGATTAAAGTACTGCAAAAATACTGATGATTTTTTGAATTGGTAACTTTTAATGTTTCCTGTATAAAAACATTCATATCTAATCATAATTACTTAAATTTGAATGTAATTAAACCTTTTTGTATGAACCCGAACGAAATCGACAAAATAGAATTGGATTTTTTAAAACTCGAAGATTATTTAGCTTTAAAAGAAGCTATGGTACAAGCGTACCCGAGTATGCCCGAGAATTATTGGAGAGAATCGCAGATCAAGAAGCTTTTAAATAAATTTCCCGAAGGTCAGGCTGTAATTAAAATTAACGGAGAATTGGCAGGTTGTACACTTTCGATTATCGTTAATTTTAATGATTTCGACAACAATCATACCTATAAAGAAGCTACCGGAAATTATACTTTTAGCACTCACACTAATGATGGTGATGTGCTTTACGGTATCGAAGTTTTTATCAAACCCGAATTTCGTGGACTTCGTTTAGGCAGAAGGCTCTATGATTATCGGAAAGAACTTTGCGAAAAGCTCAACCTTAAAGGAATTGTTTTTGGGGGACGAATTCCTAATTACCACAAATATGCAAAAGAATTTTCTCCCAAACAATATATCGACAAAGTAAAACAAATGGAGATTCCAGACCCAGTGTTGAATTTTCAAATGTCGAATGATTTTAGGCCTATAAGAATACTAAAAAACTATTTGGAAGGCGATAAGCTATCAGGGGAATTTGCCGTATTGATGCGATGGGATAATATTTATTTTGAAAAACCGAGTAAAACTCCCACGCTTACCAAAAAAATAATCCGACTTGGACTTATTCAATGGCAAATGAGAGCCTATAACGATGTAAACAGCCTGATGCAACAA
>JBEBUB010000182.1:0-4234 GCA_040393445.1 Flavobacterium beibuense | reverse complement strand
CTTCTGTAAAAGTAAACTCATACGTTGAGCCTATATCGCTCATCGTCTCACTCCCGAAACCTTCCGGAGCATTTGGGTCAACACTGGTTACGTTGTGAGGCATTCCGTTTTGGCCCCACGTCCAGATGACGGTGTCACCCACCTCAATCGTAAGGCTGGCTTCTTCTTGGCTAATTCCCATCATCCAAGTAATATGATGGGTCTGCTGTGCCATAGCACTAAAGTTCGCACAGATGAATGCGAAAAGTAATTTTGTTTTCATAATAAGTTGGGTTTGGTTAAAATTTGTTTTTAAATTCAGATACATTGCTGAATATCAACACAAAAGTAAATGTTTTTTAGATTGCAATTTATTTTTAGAATAGAAATTAATACCCAAATGAGTATAGCATAATTCTCACTGAGAATTCGATAGCTTTCACTGAGTGACACAAAAAAAGCCCATATAAAAATATGGGCTTAGCTTATTATAAACCGGAAAATATTAATTCTTCTCGGTTGCAATTACGAATTTTAAATCAGAATCAACGGTGAGTTTCAACAAATCAACCAAATCCTGAATTTGCATGTCATGTGGTATTCTGATAACTACCGTAGAGTTGTTTTCTGCTGTGGTTTTTTGCAAAAGCTGTTCTTTTAGAAACTCATAATTCACTTCGTCTTTGTCGATAAAATACTTTTTATCATGAGTTACAGAAAGTGTAATGTGTTGCTTGTTTGTCTTTTGTGTAGCATCAGACTTGGGCAAATCCATCTTAATCACATTCGGATTTGCTAATGTTGAAATAATCAAAAAGAACAAAAGCAAAAAGAACATGATGTCACTCATAGCCGAAGTAGCGACTTCGGTATGAAATCTTTTATTCCTTTTTAGACGCATAGCTTGGCTTGTTGATGATGTTCAAAAATTCTAATACTTGTTTTTGAATATTCAATACAAAAACATCGATTCTTCCGTTGAAAAGGTGATAAGCCGAATAAGCGATAACCCCTACGATAAGCCCTGCCCCACTACTAATCATTTTCTCATATAAACCTCCTGAGATATTCCCGATACTGATGTCTTCTGAAATTGAGATATCGTGGAAAATCTTGATAACTCCAGAGATTGTCCCGATGAATCCCATAATTGGAGCGATACCGGCAATAAGCCCAAGGTGAGACATTTTCTTTTCCATCTCCCCTATTTCAATATTAGTAGCTTTTTCCATTCTCGATTCAATTTCTGATACCGGACGACCAATACCATCAATACCACTAGCCAGGATATTTCCTGTAGCTGAATTGTCTCTTTTACAGATGTTTCTAGCTGATTCGATTCTTCCGCTATTTAGCTCAGAACTAATGTCATCAATTAAGTTACTGTTGTATTTTGAAGCTTTTCGGATGAAAAGAAACCGTTCGATAATCACATAAATCGTATAAAAAAGCAAAAGAACAATCGGGATGATAAATACTCCCCCTTTCATTAAAAAGCCTATAGCAGAGGTTGTTTCAGGCTCTTTGGCAATACCTTCGATAATAGCATCTGCTTTGTTTACAAGCGTATCGTTTTGCAGAAAAAAGTGAAATAAAAACATAGATTTTAAACAGTTTCTTTAGGTTATATTTTTTTTTGAACTAAGCAAAAATAAGCCTTTTTAAAAGAGGCTTACAGCTCTATAACGAAAGTTTTCAACAATTAGTATTAAGATGTGGAGTATTAAGTCGTAAGACGAAAAACGGACAAAAAATACTAATTGTTGATTACCGAATTAATCATTCATAGAAATCAAAAACTCATCGTTATTACGAGTTTTCTTGATTCGGTCATGAATGGTGTCCATCGCCTCAACCGGATTCATATCTGCCAAGAATTTTCGCATCACCCACATTCTGTGAATTGTTTTTTCGTCTAATAGCAAATCATCACGACGAGTGCTCGATGACGTAAGGTCAATAGCAGGGAAAATACGTTTGTTAGCAATTTTTCTGTCTAACTGCAATTCCATATTTCCGGTTCCTTTAAACTCTTCAAAGATTACCTCGTCCATTTTTGAACCAGTTTCTGTAAGAGCCGTAGCGATGATACTCAAAGAACCACCATTTTCGATATTTCTGGCAGCTCCAAAGAAGCGTTTTGGTTTTTGAAGAGCATTGGCATCAACCCCTCCGGAAAGTACTTTTCCTGAAGCCGGTTGCACAGTGTTATAAGCTCTAGCCAAACGAGTGATAGAGTCTAACAAGATAACCACATCATGACCACATTCTACCAATCTTTTTGCTTTTTCCAAAACGATATTGGCCACTTTAACGTGTCTTTCTGCCGGTTCGTCAAAAGTTGAAGCAATTACCTCTCCCCTAACGCTACGTTGCATATCTGTCACCTCTTCCGGACGTTCGTCAATCAAAAGCACGATAAGATATACTTCAGGATGGTTGGCTGCAATAGTGTTGGCAATATCCTTCAACAACATGGTTTTACCCGTTTTAGGCTGAGCGACAATCATCCCTCTTTGTCCTTTTCCGATAGGCGAAAACAAATCGATAATTCGAGTAGAAATAGTGGCTTGTTTGTCTGCTAAGTTGAATTTTTCTTCCGGGAAAAGTGGTGTAAGGTGCTCAAACGAGATTCTATCTCTCACCACCTGAGGGTCATGTCCGTTTATTTTTAAGACACGAACAAGAGGGAAAAACTTTTCACCTTCTTTTGGAGGGCGAACCACACCTTTAACCGTATCTCCGGTTTTAAGTCCGAAAAGGCGAATTTGTGAAGCTGATAAATAGATATCATCTGGCGAAGCTAAATAATTGTAGTCTGAAGAACGTAAAAATCCGTATCCGTCAGGCATCATCTCTAGTACACCTTCGCTTTCGATGATAGCATCAAATTCGAAATCAGGGTCACGAAAGTTATTTTGTTTTTTCTGATTCTTATTCTCTGAAGCCTTATTGTTTTGTTGAGGCTTTTTGTTTTCGGTTGGTGGAGTTGCAACGTCTGCAGTTTCTGTATTTTCAGACTTTTTTTTGTCTTCTTGCGGTTGTTGCTGATTTCTATTTTGGTTTGGGTTATTCCGCTGATTGTTATTTTTCTGGTTGTTGTTGCGAAAGTTTTGCATTTGAGCCTGTTGTGGTTTAGCGTTTTCTGAACTTTCGGTTGGAGTAACTTCTGGATTTTGTTCAGCTTTTGCTTCGGGTTTCATTTCTGTTTTGGCAGAAGGTTGAGCTTTATCTTGAGGTTTCCCGATTCTTGCTCTTTGTGGTTTTGAAGGCGCAGGAGCTTCTGTTGCAGCGGTTGTTTCTTTTTTAGCTGCATTTATAGCCTCTGGGCTGGCAGCCTGAAAATCTAAAATCTGATATACGAGTTCATCTTTTTTTAGATTACGATACTTACCGATTTTGGCTGCTTTGGCAATTTCTTGAAGCTCAGAAAGCTTCATTTCTTTCAATACAGAAATATCAAACATGTAGTATTAATGATTAAATTTATAAATCAATTTTTTAATTCTAGGGGAGTAAACAGTAAATAAAATTGAGTGAGTTTTTTGGAAGTGTGAATCTGATAGAGATAACAATTGGTTCAATTCACAGTGCAATAATACAAATTATTTTTTAATCCACAAGAGTATTGGCTCTAAAATTGTTTAAAATAAGGACTTTACAACTCAACTTTATATTTTCTTTATGTTTAATGAGATGAGTTTGTGTTTTTCGGTTTATTAATTTTTCAATTTTGTTAGAAAAACGGCCTAACAAATTTAATTAGTTTCTGGTTTTTTAAAAAAAGAAGCATTACTTTTGCCTCTGATTTTTTAGATCAGTACGAATGATTCAGAGAATACAGACTTTATATCTTGCCCTTGTGGTTATCATCTCAGGAGTTTTGCCTTTTGTTTTTCCTTTATGGAAAGAGAACGGTGCTGAATTCTATTTTATGCAGGATATGAAATATGTGACTTTGGCTGGACTTAGTGTGGCTTTGGCTGTTTTGAGTATCAGTAATTTCAAAAAGAGACAACAACAATTTGTATTCAACAGATTGAATATAATATTAAACTTAATTTTACTAGGATTATTTGTGTATCGTTCGCTAACTTTATCCGGAGAGTCTTTTGATTCTGAGAAGGGTATTGGGCTGTTCCTCCCGATTGCATCTATCGTTTTTCTGGTGCTTGCCAACAGAGCTATCAAACGTGATGAAGAGCTCGTAAAATCTGTGGACAGATTGCGATAAACCTATCATCTTAGTTTTATT
>JBEBUB010000181.1:0-4290 GCA_040393445.1 Flavobacterium beibuense | reverse complement strand
AGAGAATAGAGAATAGAGAATAGAGAATAGAGAATAGAGAATAGAGAATAGAGAACAGAGAAAGGAGAATAGAAATCTAAAAAAGTTAAGTTCTGAAGTTTTTCAGTGTTTTTTGTACAATATACGATATACATCTTACAATATACAAACTGAAATACTACCATTTCACACCTCAAATCCAAACGTTTGCTATCAGATTGCTATAACTCACATTTTAAACTGAAAATCAGTTTGTTATATCAGGTTTTACCCGTTCCTTTGCCTCGGTTATTAACCTATAACAACAAGAAGCTTCTACATAAATAAACCTTCCAAAATGGGGAAAAGCTCACCAATCAATGAGCTTCATTTCGGCAGGTTCGAAACAGCTAATTCCCGGCTTTTCGATAAATAAATTTTAACAATCTA
The DNA here is from genome assembly GCA_040393445.1 of Flavobacterium beibuense. GTDB lineage: Bacteria > Bacteroidota > Bacteroidia > Flavobacteriales > Flavobacteriaceae > Flavobacterium > Flavobacterium beibuense_B. Next base: position 3,882 of record JBEBUB010000181.1, on the reverse strand, counting down.
AAATTACATTTATTATGAAAAAGTTGCTTTTTGCTATGGCATCATTATGCCTTGTTGTGTCGGTAAGTTCCTGTTCAGCTGATGACCATTTTACCGAAGATTTGAACTCAAACGAAATTCAAAACAAAGAAATTGTAAATCCTCAACCACCATCTTCCTCCATAGAAAATGGAGATAGAGATGACGATAAAGATAAAGATGGAGGAAAAGATTAAAACTCAGATAAAATCCGAAAGGGCATCAGCCTTTTCGGATTTATTTTTACTTTTGATGAAATATTCGCTTCATTCAAAATGAAAATAAAAATCTTTATATTTTTTCTGTCGATTCTGCTCACAAGCTGTAATCAAAAAAGCACAGATGATAAAGATTATTTCTTGATATATGACCACTCCGAATTAGATAATACAGCAAAAGAAAAACTATTAGACAGTTTATACATTCATTTCACCTCGAAACATAACGATTCTGCTACGAGGTACTCTGTTTTCAAAGTAGCCACACGGTACGAAAAACTTGGTTTAGATACAAAATATTATAATACAATCAACAAAGTACATCATTGGGCTTTAGAAAAAAAAGATACTTTGGATATAGCAAAATCGCTTTGGTACAAAGGAGATTTCTATAATACTAAAGAACGATATGACAGTGCTTTTCATTGTTATTCCCAATCTGAAAAATTATACCGCCTGTCTAAAAAAGACAGTCTGAATTGGGGGAAAATGCTTTTGTATAAAGCCGGTACTCTGTATCGTATTGGTATTTATACAGAAAGTGAAGCAGAAACAGTAAAAGCGATAACTGTTTTTTCTAAAATTAATCATCCCAGACTCTTTTATGAATCTGCTTTACAAATGGCTTTAAATTTAGAGGAGCTCAAAGAATATGAAGATGCTCTAAAATACCACTACCTAGCATTACAACAATTAGACAAACTCAAAAAAGAAGATTATCCAAAAGGTAAGCTCAATAATTCTTATACTGTTTGTTATAATAATATTGGGGGTCTCTATGATAAAATGGGTAACTATAAAAAGGCAAAAGAATATTACACAAAAGGGCTTGTTTTTGACGGGTTAAAAGACAACCCCAGGTTACACGCTATGCTATTGAATAATTATGCTCACAGCAAAATGCTTTCGGGAGACAACCGAGTAGATTCCTTACTTTTTTTATCCCTGAAAATAAGGGACAGCATAGGTCACGAACAAGGAATTATAGCCAGTAAAGTACGTATAAGTGAGCATTATTTAAATCAGAAAGATACAGCCCAAGCAATTCAGACCATAAACGAAGCATATAACCTTGCCGTAAAAAACAAAAGTCATCTGGACATACTACGTTGTTTAGAGTTCTTATCAGAAAATGATATTCAAAATAAAGATTATTATACAGGCAGGTACATAATCGTAAAAGACAGTGTCCGGGAAATCGAACAGGCAACAAAAAACAAGTTTGCCCGCATTTCCTACGAGACAGAGCAGGTAAATTTGGAAAACGAAGAACTGGTTAAAAGAAATACACTACTTTTTCTTCTTTTTTCGGGGGCAATAATAATTGTTATTATTACGGTTATAGCTTATAGATATAAACTGAAAAACAGGGAACTAAAACACAAGCAAAAAGAACAACAATCAACCGAAAAGATTTACGAACTTCTTCTAAAAGAAAAATTGATAGAAGAAGAAACACGTTCTGAAGAAAGAAACCGTATATCCAGAGAATTACACGACGGAGTAGTGAACCGGGTTTTTACCACACGCCTTAATTTAGAATTGCTTGAGAGTGACAATCAGGAATTAAAAGATAAGTTAGTAACCGAACTAAAAAATACGGAAGAACACATACGGGAGGTTTCCCACGATTTACACAGTAACTTCTTCTCTGAAAATCAGGATTTCAACAGGTTACTGAAAGAACTCATTACCGAACAAAAAAATGAACATAATACAAAGTTTAATATAGAAACAGACAGGCTTATAGAATGGTCTAAAGTAACGGATAAGCAAAAAGTGCATATATACCGTATCATACAGGAAGCCTTAAACAACGTAAATAAATATGCACAAGCTTCCAAATGTTTTGTCCTCATACTAAAAAAGCAGAATCAGGTTATTATCCGTATTCACGATAATGGAATAGGGTTTAACCCTCAAAAAGCCAAAAGAGGATTAGGTTTCAGGATTTTTGAAGAACGAACCAAAGAACTAAACGGAATATTAAACATTAAATCTGAACAAGGAAAAGGAACTACCATTGAAGTTATTTTTGAAAAGACAAAATCATAATGCTTGTTTGGGCTGTAATAAATTATCCATAGTAAATTTTGCTTTCAGAATTTCCATATCCTCACTCACTTTTCTGTCCAAAACTTTTGCATAGTGCTGGGTGGTCTTTAAATTTTTATGACCAAGCATTTTACTTACCGATTCGATAGGAACTCCATTAGTAAGTGTTATGGTTGTCGCAAACGTATGTCGGGCAATGTGAAAAGTCAAATCTTTGTCAATTTCACATATATCGGCTATTTCCTTCAGATAAGCGTTCATTTTTTGGTTGGATAAAACAGGTAGTAATTTGTCTTTGTTAATGCATTCAGGGTGGCTTTTATATTTATCAATAATCATCTGAGCAACAGGCAGTACAGGGATTTTGGAAGCTACCTCCGTCTTCTTCCTATGGGTAAATATCCATTTTCCGCCATCTATACCAATACTGATATGTGATTTGGTTAAATTCTTTACATCCACGTAAGCCAATCCTGTAAAACAACTGAAAAGAAAAATATCTTTTACCAGTCTCAGCCTGTCTGTCTTGAACTCCTTTTTCAGTATAGCCTGAACTTCATCTTCCGTTAAAAATACCCTCTCTACTTCTTTTACTTTTGATCTGTAATTTATAAACGGATTTTTATCTAACCAACCATTTGCCAAACATATATTAATAACCTTGTGAAAATTCTTTACATATTTAACAGCTGTGTTGTTCGCACAATTCTTAATGCTTCTCAACCAAAATTCATAATCCATTATAAATGCGTGGTCTATTTTGCTTATGTCGATATCATCAGTTTTATATTTCCATTTTATAAAATCTTTTGTGTGTCTTAATGAAGTAACATATCGCTCCAAAGTTCCGGGAGCAAATTCCTTTCCTACCAGTTCTTTCATCTTTTTATTATGATCTTCAAAAATCGGTATAAGCATTCGCTTGGTTTCACTTTTTCCGAACAATTCATTCTTTAGATTTTCGGAAGTAAGACTAATATCTTTTTTGAACAAAGTTTTCTCTGCTTCCAAAATCTGATTTTTTAAGTAATCAAGATGGTTATTTATTGTTCGGGCTTCTTCTGTAGAACCCCTGACTTTACTGCCTTCCGTTGACCATTTATCAGGATTTATGTATTTATTCGTACTAAACTCAAACCGTTTAGTGTTAACCGTAACCCTCGTATAGATAGGGCATACCCCTAAATTATTAGCTTTAGACCTCTTTATGTAAAAGAGAACAGATAATGTAGTTTTCATATTCGGTGACCTTAAAGTTATTATTAAATTTATTCGATTTAATAACTACAATCAAGATGTACATTTTTTGAATATGTTATTGAACACCTTGTTGTAGTGGTGTTTTTCTGTGGGAGGTGTCACTTAAAATTTGATTTTTTACTGACACCTTGAAAGACACCTAAACTTTGAGATTTGATGAATAATTTGGTATATCCCGAAAATGAAAAACCCACTAAATCATTGAATTTAGTGGGTTTTGTTACTTTTTGCTTTTCATCTTGCAGAAAGGAAGGGATTCGAACCCTCGATACGGTCACCCGTATACTACCTTTCCAGGGTAGCCTCTTCAACCACTCGAGCACCTTTCTTT
>JBEBUB010000180.1:0-4290 GCA_040393445.1 Flavobacterium beibuense | reverse complement strand
AAATTTACGATTACCTGAAATTGTTGTATGCCCGAATCGGAAGAACCATTTCGCCTGTTTCGGGTCAGGAGGTTAAAAAACATACGGTTACAGATGTAATTAACTTTGTAAAACAACAAAATTTAGACGAAAAATGGTTGCTCTTGGCTCAAGTTGTAGTAGAAAACAAACGAAGTCTGAAAGAAAAATTAAGCATTTTATTGCAACAAGGTTTCGCTCGGATTTTAGTGAATAATCAGACCATTCGACTTGAGGATTATCTTACCGAATTTACCGATAAAAATAACGATGACGAAATTTTCATCATCATTGATCGAATTGTTATAAAAGACGACGAAGATTTTTATAACCGTTTAGGGGATGCCGTTGATACGGCTTTTTATGAAGGAAAAGGCGTACTTTTCTTACAAAGATTAGAAGATAACAAGCGATTCGAGTTCAGCAATTTATTTGAACTGGACGGAATTTCGTTTACCGAACCCAACACACATTTGTTCAGTTTCAACAATCCGTATGGAGCTTGCCCAACTTGTCAAGGTTACGGAAACATTATTGGGATTGATGAAGATTTGGTGATACCGGATTCTTCTTTGTCGATTTTCGAAGGAGCTGTAGCAGCCTGGAAAGGTGAAACGATGAGTTGGTACAAAGACCAATTGGTTAAAAGTGCTTATAAATTCGATTTCCCGATTCATAAACCTTATTTCGAACTGACCGAGGCTCAAAAAGATCTGGTTTGGACAGGAAACAAGTATTTTACAGGACTTAATGATTTTTTCAGAGAATTAGAAAGTCAGAATTATAAAATCCAAAATCGCGTTTTGCTCTCCAGGTACAGAGGAAAAACCAAATGTCACGTTTGTAAAGGAAAACGATTAAGACCCGAAGCGAATTACGTCAAGATAAACGAGATGTCGATTTCGGATTTGGTGGATATGCCCATCATCAAACTGATTCCGTTTTTCCAAAATCTGGATTTGAACGAATACGAAAAACAAGTTTCAAAACGATTACTGCTCGAAATCAACAATCGTTTACGTTTTTTAGATAACGTTGGACTAAATTACCTGACCTTAAATCGAAATTCATCTACCTTGTCTGGTGGAGAATCTCAACGCATTAATTTGGCTACTTCACTCGGAAGTAGTTTGGTTGGGTCAATGTATATACTCGACGAACCAAGTATTGGGCTGCATCCGAAAGATACCGAACGTTTAATCAACGTACTTCAAGAACTTCGAAACCTCGGGAATACGGTAATCGTGGTCGAACACGATGAAGATATAATGAAACAAGCCGATTACATCATAGATATCGGTCCTGAAGCAGGAAGTTACGGTGGTGAAGTAGTGGCTTTGGGGACTTTCAGTGAAATCCTTAAACAAGATTCGCTTACTTCGAAATATTTAAACGGAGAAATGGAAATTCAAGTTCCAAAAAAACGTCGAAAATTCAAAAATCATATCGAAGTTATTGGAGCCAGAGAAAACAACCTGAAAAACATCAATGTAACTTTTCCGCTAGAATGTTTGACAGTTGTAACCGGAGTTTCAGGAAGTGGAAAAAGTACGTTAGTCAAAAAAATCCTCTATCCTGCCCTTCAAAAACAATTGCAAGGCTACGGAGACAAACCCGGACAATTCTCAAAATTAGACGGAAGTTATTCGCATATCAAAAGTGTGGAATACATCGACCAAAACCCAATTGGTAGAAGTTCTCGTTCGAATCCAGTAACCTATATCAAAGCTTACGATGATATTCGTGATTTGTTTTCGAAACAAAAATTATCCAATTTAAGAGGTTATCAACCTAAACATTTTTCGTTTAACGTTGAGGGCGGACGATGTGAAGTTTGTAAAGGAGACGGTGAAGTTACTATCGAAATGCAATTTATGGCCGATGTGCATCTGGAATGCGAAGCTTGTAAAGGAAAACGCTTCAAGAAAGAAATTCTAGAAGTAAATTTTGAAGGAAAAAACATTGACGATGTACTTCGATTGACCATTGACGATGCGATTGTGTTTTTTCAAAATACCAATCAAACTAAAATCGTACAAAAATTACAACCCTTACAAGATGTCGGTTTGGGTTATGTGCAATTAGGTCAATCGTCATCAACCTTATCTGGTGGTGAGGCTCAACGTATAAAATTGGCTTCGTTTTTAGTAAAAGGAGCTACCAAAGACAAAGTGCTTTTCATTTTTGACGAACCTACCACAGGATTGCATTTTCACGATATTAAAAAGTTGTTGGCTTCGTTTGATGCCTTAATTGACAAAGGACATTCGGTAGTGGTTATCGAACACAATCTTGACCTTATAAAATGTGCTGATTACATCATTGACATTGGTCCAGAAGGTGGAGAAAACGGAGGAAACCTCATCGCTTTCGGAACTCCAGAAGAAGTTGTCAAAAATAAGAAGTCGGTTACAGGAACATATTTGAAAGAGAAGTTAAACTAGTTTAATTCAAAAAAAATAAACTACGAAATGATGCAACAAATCATTTTTAGAGCAAAAATTAAATGGATCTATTATCTATTCGGATTTTTGTTCTCTGTTGTACTTTTCTTTTTTTTCTATACCACTTATTACAAGTCATATTCTGACCCTTACATAAAATTAAACTATTCAATTATAGCAATTTTATTCCTTGTACTTTCAGTTGGTGTCCTTTATTATTTTTTATCTCTAAAAAACATCATTTTGTATCAGAAAAAATTTGAATTTGTCTCTTTTTTTGGTTTAAAAAGAAATGCTTATTCATACAGCGAAATCGAAAGCTGGATTATTCAAGAAAAAGAAAGTAAAGGAAGTAATTGGAAAACGCTAATTTTAATTTTAAAAAATGGCAAGGAATTAAAATTAACCAGTTATTTATATTCTAGAACTGATTTCTATAAAATACATAAACAGTTAACATCTGAAAAAACCGAAAACAAACAATTAAAACAAAAAAAAGAATATAATTATCTAAAAAAATCTGCTTGGATAGCTTTTATAGCAAGTGGAATTTTTATTATTATAGCTTATAGTTTTATCTCAAAAAGTGAAGTATCAAAAGAGGAGTTAATAGAAATAAAAGGTACTTTAAAAGAAGATATTAATATTGTCAAACTGAATAAAGGAGGTGAAGTTTTAGTAATTAAACTCAATGAATATCCCGATTTTGAATTTACTATCGGGAGTGTTACGTTAAGACATACCAATTTTTCTAATTTGATAAACGACTATAAAAAAGATAGTTTTATTGCCTTTAAAATTAAAACGGAAGATTATCAGATAAAAATTGAGCACCCAAAAACAATCTCCGTTTTTAATTTTTCTTTAAATTTTGATAAAATTCCCGTTGTTGAAATTTCTCAAGGCAATTTCACCTACTTGTCATTAGACGACTATAATAGAGGACACAAAAAGAACAATAATATAGGATTTGTGTTTTTTATGGTTGTAAGTTTCGTTCTGGCGTATTATGGAATAAAAGCAAACAAAGAAGCAACAAGTTGGAAACAATAAAAGTTCAGTAATGAGTAAGTATCTGAAAGAGAAATTGTGAATTTTTATATTTTTGTAAAAACCCTATAGTTGAATGAAAAAACTCTCTTTGCTTTTACTTCTATTAACAGGACTTCATTGCTATTCTCAAAACCAATATTTAGACTACGGAATTACCTTTGGAGGCGATACTATCTATGGCACTATTAACAAACGAGCGATAAGAGATTTTTCTATCAAAAACACTCAAGCCAAAAAGAAATACAAAGAGCATAAACTAAAAAATTTCAAGACAATACGTCATAACGACATCATTTATTCTTATGAGAAAACATCTCGATCTAACGATGATGGTATTTATGCAAGCAATAATAGAAGTATAAGTTCAGATTCTATTGTTATTAAAAGAATTTTTACAGGTTTTGTAAATCGAACTAAACGATTAGAAGATTATGTAGTCACCAAAGATTATGACACTATTTACGGAAAAATAAAAAAACCTACGTTAGGAAAAGATTTCTTACTGGATAAGAATAACGAAAAAATAAAAGTTATAGATGAGCATATCATAGCCTATAGAAAAGACAATGAAATCTATCATAATTATAACACTCCAAGTATTGAATTATGGGGAAGTGACAACTTATATTTACAACTAATTTGTGACGGAGACGTTAGATTATATAAATACACTCATACGTTTATAGGTGCTAACCCTCCATCTATGAATGGATTTGCCAATAATTCTTATTCAAGCAATTCCCAAGATTACTATTACATTTATAAAGATGATAAT
>JBEBUB010000179.1:0-4358 GCA_040393445.1 Flavobacterium beibuense | reverse complement strand
TAATACACTCGGCACTTCTTTTCTTTACTGATGCTCTTACTTTCATTTTTTAAGCTTTTAATATCTGTATGTAATTCTTGCTTTAGACAAGTCATAAGGACTCATCTCTAATTTTACTTTATCTCCGGGAAGCAACTTAATGTAGTGCATTCTCATTTTTCCCGAAATGTGAGCAATTACAATATGGCCGTTTTCTAACTCTACACGAAACATTGCATTAGACAATGCTTCGATAATGGTTCCGTCCTGCTCTATTGCTGATTGTTTTGCCATATATATTATGCTATTGATTTACGGTTTTTACCGGTTTTCATCAAACCATCATAATGTTTATTAAGTAAATAGGAGTTCATTTGTTGGATAGTATCTATCGCAACTCCAACCATAATTAATAATGATGTACCTCCGTAGAACATAGCCCAACCTTGCTGAACCTCCAAAAGATTAACTACAATGGCAGGTAATACAGCAATAACTACTAAGAACAACGATCCTGGAAACGTAATAAGCGACATAATTCTGTCTAAATAATCTGCTGTTTCACTTCCTGGTTTAATTCCTGGTATAAAACCTCCACTTCTCTTAAGATCATCTGCCATTTTGTTTGTCGGGATTGTAATAGCCGTATAGAAATACGTGAATGTTACAATCAATAATCCGAATACAAAATTATACCAGAACCCGAATATATCGCTGAACGTAGCTCCTAATCCTTGAGCCATTTCAGAATCTGATACTCCTGCAAGTGCAGCAGGAACAAACATAATCGCTTGAGCAAAAATGATTGGCATAACTCCTGAAGCGTTTATCTTAAGTGGGATCCACTGTCTGTTTCCTTCTTCAAAAGTTCCTGAAACTGTTCTTCTTGCATATTGTACAGGCACTTTTCTTACGGCAGTAACCAAATATACACACGCTACAATAACCAGAAGCCAAACAATTACTTCAATAAGGATAAGCATTGGTCCTCCGTTTGTACCGGTAGTTCTATAACCCACCTCCTGAATAAATGATTGAGGAAGTGTTGCTAAGATACCTACCATAATTAATAGAGAAATACCATTTCCGATTCCTTTATCAGTAATTTTCTCACCCAACCACATTGCAAAAATAGTTCCTGTGGTAAGAATAACAACCGAAGAGAATATGAAAGCAAAAGATGTAGAAGACATCAAAAACGCATCAGGCACTTGGCGTGAGAGGTTATAGATGTATCCAGGACCTTGAATCAAGGTAATCCCGATAGTTAACCATCTTGTAATTTGGTTAATTTTCTTTCTTCCGCTTTCTCCGTCTTTTTGCAGTTTTTGCAGATAAGGAACCGCAATTCCCATAAGCTGAACAACAATCGAGGCAGAAATATAAGGCATGATACCTAATGCAAATACAGATGCTTGAGAAAAAGCTCCTCCTGTAAAGACATTGATAAGCCATCCAATTCCTTCCTGAGTCTGATCCTGAAGACCTCCTAATTTATTAATATCGATACCTGGTAGCGGAACATGAGCTCCAAAACGGTAAACTAATAATAACCCTAATGTTAAGAGAATTTTATTTTTAAGCTCCTCTATTTTCCAGATATTAACGATTGTTTCAATAAATTTTTTCATCTTTCAAGAACAAATATTATAATTCAACTACTTCTCCTCCGGCTGCTTCAATAGCCGCTTTTGCAGTTGCAGTAAATTTGTGTGCAGATACCTTTAACTTAGCTTTTAATTCACCTCTTCCTAAGATTTTTACCAAATCTTTTTTGGTTGCCAATCTGTTTTCTACTAATACAGTAAAATCTACTGTATCTGTAGCCAAACCATTGTCCACTAAAGATTGAAGTGTATCTAAGTTTACTCCTTGATATTCTACTCTGTTAATGTTTTTAAAACCAAATTTAGGTACACGTCTTTGAAGTGGCATTTGTCCTCCTTCAAAACCGATCTTTTTAGAGTATCCAGAACGAGATTTAGCTCCCTTGTGTCCTCTTGTAGAAGTTCCTCCTTTACCAGAGCCTTCTCCTCTACCTACTCTTTTGTTTTGGTTGTGCACCGAACCTTCTGCAGGCTGTAAGTTACTTAAGTTCATAACTAGTCTTGTTATTATTTAGTTTCTTCAACAGAAACCAAGTGATTAACTTTTTTTACCATTCCAAGTATAGCAGGACTTGCATCGTGCTCAACTACTTGACCTATCTTATGAAGCCCTAATGATTCTAAAACCAATTTCTGAGTTTTAGGACATTTAATTTGGCTTCTTACCTGTGTTACTTTAATCTTTGCCATTGTCTCTCTAATTAACTTTTAAACACTTTCTCTAAAGAAATTCCTCTTTGTTTTGCAACAGTAACAGCACTTCTCATTTGCATTAAAGCATCAAAAGTAGCTTTTACTACGTTGTGAGGGTTAGAAGAACCTTGAGATTTTGACAATACATCATGAATTCCAACAGATTCTAATACGGCACGAACAGAACCTCCAGCGATTACTCCCGTACCCACAGAAGCAGGCATTAAGTAAACACGAGCTCCACTAAATTTCCCTAGTTGCTCATGAGGAACCGTTTTGTTGTGCAAAGGTACACGAACCAAATTCTTTTTAGCATCTTCAACAGCTTTAGCAATTGCTTCAGAAACATCTTTTGATTTTCCTAAACCATGTCCTACTACTCCGTTTTCGTCTCCTACAACAACAACAGCAGAAAAGCCGAATGCTCTACCTCCTTTTGTAACCTTTGTAACACGGTTTACACTTACCAAACGGTCTTTAAGTTCAAGACCTCCCGGTTTTACTGATTCTATATTTTTATATTTATAAGACATATTACAATTAGAATTTAAGTCCGGCAGTTCTAGCTCCGTCTGCCAATGATTTTACACGTCCGTGATACAGATAACCTCCTCTGTCAAAAGCTACCTTTTCGATTCCTGCTTTCAGAGCTTTTTCTCCGATTGCTTTACCTACTTGAGCTGCAATTTCAGTAGCAGTACCTGTTACTCCTGCAAGTTCTTTATCTTTTGAAGAAGCTGCTGCTAAAGTAATACCTTTGGTGTCATCTATAACCTGTGCATAGATTTCTTTATTACTTCTGAATACAGACAATCTTGGCATAGATGCAGTTCCTGTAACCGTTTTTTTGATTCTTAGCTTAATACGCTGTCTTCTCTCAACTTTTGTTAATGACATAATCTTCTATTTTTAAGCTGATTTACCTGCTTTTCTTCTTAATTCTTCTCCTACAAACTTAACTCCTTTTCCTTTGTAAGGCTCAGGTTTTCTAAAGCTTCTGATTTTAGCAGCAACGTGCCCAAGAAGTTGTTTATCAAAAGAAGTAAGTTTAATGATTGGGTTTTTACCTTTTTCAGAAACAGTTTCTACTACTACTTCAGGAGCAATATCTAAAACGATGTTGTGAGAAAAACCTAAAGCCAAATCTAATTTTTGACCTTGATTTGAAGCTCTGTAACCAACACCTACTAATTCTAAACTTTTAGTAAACCCTTCTGATACTCCAATAATCATATTGTTGATAAGAGAACGATATAGACCGTGTTTAGCTCTTTCATCTTTATGATCAGACGAACGTTCAACAATTACTTGACCTTCTTCCACTTTAATGGTTACGTCAGAGTATTCTTGTTTTAACTCTCCTAATTTTCCTTTTACTGTAATAATCCCATCTTTAATATCTACTGTTACTCCCGATGGAATTGTTACCGGATTTTTACCTATTCTTGACATTTTTTAAAGTCTTTTTTGGTTAGTAAACATAACAAATTACCTCTCCACCTACGTTCAATTGTTTTGCTTTCTTTCCGGTCATTAGTCCTTGAGAAGTAGAAACAATAGCAATTCCAAGTCCGTTAAGGATTCTTGGAAGATCGGCAGAACTAGCATACTTACGTAAACCTGGTTTACTAATTCTTTGAATATCTCTGATTACAGACTCTTTAGTATCTTTATCATACTTAAGAGCAATCTTGATAGTACCTTGAACAGAGTTATCCTCAAACTTGTAGCTTAGGATATATCCTTGTTCGAATAAAATTTTTGTGATTTCTTTTTTCAGTTTTGATGCTGGAATCTCAACCACTTTGTGGTTAGCTCTTGCAGCATTTCTGATTCTTGTTAAGAAATCAGCAATAGGATCTGTGTACATATTTATAAAATTGCGGTAACAGTATTCCGCAGGCACCACACCTGCCGAACTTGAAACCAATTAAACTCAATTATTTTACCAACTTGCTTTTTTAACACCAGGGATTAATCCTTGGTTAGCCATTTCTCTGAAAGTTACACGAGAAATTCCAAATTGACGCATATATCCTCTTGGTCTTCCTGTTAACTTACAACGATTGTGAAGGCGAA
>JBEBUB010000178.1:0-4381 GCA_040393445.1 Flavobacterium beibuense | reverse complement strand
AAATTAATAAATTTCTCTATTTTTAAACTGTCTGGTTTTTAGGGATACTTACACAATGATTCTCACATTTTACTAATTGCAATAACCAAAACTTTTATAACCCGCGGTAAGTGGGATTACAGTCGAACACCAAATAGCACTTTTGAAATTAAGGATTGCTTTTCGGTTTTGCGATTGCTATGATACATGCTGAAACTAATTCATCCAAAGTATTGGAATATTGACAGTTTTCTAAAAGCCAATCTAACCTTTCAGTTGTGATATTTACATTTTTATAGTCGAGATCTTTTAACGTATATATTTTCCTTCGTCTCATTTGAATACTCTTTAATTTATCAAGCTCTGGAATCAAAATAGTGAGCCATAAGGTCGCAAAATGATCTAAATCAACATAATCATCAACATCAACTTTAGTATCAAACAAAGCTATCAGTTTTTCACATTTAAATTTGTCTTCAGCAGATGTGAATATTTTTTCGTGATACTTTTTAAGAATACTTTCTCCTTTTTCTAATGCTCTTTTTTTCTTCCAAGGAAGTAGGTTTCTTTCTTGTCTTCTTAGTTTTTGTATGATTGTTTTCATCTGACTGGAAGTGTCTACTTCACTCCATTTCCTCTGAATTATGTTATCTTCAACCAAATATTCCTTTAGTTTTTTTGTGATTTCTGAAAAGTCTGTATAACCTTTATTCTGTTCATCAATTAACAACCATTTAGGACTTCTGGTAGTACTACCTCTAAAAGCAAAGAAACTCCAATTCTTGTCTGATTCAATAAAGCTTATTGCTGTTTTTACAGTAGCCTCTACGTCTTTATATGTTTCGTAAATCTGGTGATTTATTAACGCATCATCTCCTTCCATTAAGCTATACAGGTACTGAGTACTGTCCCTTACACCTTCCCATTCATGGTCTTCTGAGGCATACTCATTAAAGGCATTAATTATGTCACGGGTATTAAAATCATCTTTCAGGTGTTTTTCATAGATGGCCTTAGGGATGTCTACATTATTGCCTATAAGATTTTCAGTTATTATCAAAGTATCTAACATTCTTTTGTCTCCTTTGAGAGAAAAGGCGTCAGAATCATCTGGCCAAAGAATTGTAATCTCATCATGTTCGCAGTCCATGCGCTCTAACCTGCCGATTCGTTGTTCTATAATTCTAAGTACGCTTGGCATATCTAATAGGACTAAACAACTGGCATCTTGAAGATTAATCCCTTCCGACATCGCATCAGAGCATAAAGCCACCAACTTTTCATCTTTCGCAGCTCCAAGTGCAAAAATCTCCATAATTTGATTTCGGTTTGTCTTGTTGTGTCCTGCCGCAACAATGGATTTTACTTTGTGTTGTTTTTCACTTATTATTTTATGGAGATAATCTAAGGTGATTACCGTTGAATCAAAAGCTAGTACTTTGTTGTTTGCTAGTGCTGACTTTATGAGTGTATCAGCTTTTTGCAATTCCCTGTTCCCGCTTAACTTTTCAGTCAATAATGCTATTCTTTCGTAAATCTTTATTTCTTCTTCACACACCTGTTCATATCTTATTTTGTCATATAGCCATAGTTGTTCCTCTTCTAGGAGATGAGCATCCACATATTTTTTGGGAAGATTAAGTTTGCATTTAGCGATTTTTGCAAGAATATTTCCTGAACTATTTTTGGTCGATTTAAGATCAAACTTTTTATTTGCAGCCTCTGTACCATATAAATACTCGTATAATGCACACTTAGAAGAACGCAGATTCACTCTTATCATATAACCTGCAAGAGCTATTGCTGAGGTAAACCTCTGCTTGATATACGTTGCTTTCTCATCATCTTTATTTATATAATCAGGTATTCTAAGAATTTGTAAGTAATGAACTCCTTTTAATTGAAGTGTTAGACCCAATATTTCCTTAGCAATTGTTTTGTCGCTGTCTGTTTCTCCTGTAGGATATACTTCTGATTTTGTATTTGGATATTTGCAGGTATTACCATGCCTGTTTTTATAAAGATCAGGCTCTCGATCAACCATTTTGTTTAATTCTTTTTTTGTTCTACGGACAATAAACTGGTTAATATATCCTTTAAGTTGTTCAAGATGCTTTTTATCTATATTTTTCTTACGGTTTTTTCTTAGTTCCAAATAAGTAGTTAAATCCTCATCACTCAAATTATCTATATCGAGCAATTCGATTAATCTTAATAAATCATCAGCTTTCTTATTTATGGGAGTTGCTGTTGAAAGAATGACATGACTAGACCCCTTTGGAGATATAGCTTTACTTCTTTTTGATTTTGGATGGAGATAATTATGAGCTTCGTCTATAACCAATATATCTGACCCTTCGATCATTTTTTGTAGTGCCTTCTGATTTCTATCAAGTCCCAGACTTAGTTTTCCCATTGACTCGATTTTGTTATAAAGACTAAAATGGGTTTGTTCTCTTTCCCAATTATCCATAACCTGCCTCGGACAGATAATCAACGCATTTGAACGGTCTTTTAAACCATTTTCCCATAGCCAATGGAATAGTGTATATGCTAGAGCCGTTGCGAATTTTGTTTTTCCACTACCTGTTGGATCAGCAATTAATACCCTTCCCTGGTCTTGAACAATTTTCATTGCTCTTGCGATACCAATTTTTTGAGATGGCCAAAGATTATGGGTAATAAGTGCCTGATAGAGGGCAGGGTAATCTTTCATCCATTTACTCTCCAATATTTCAGCAATTGCTCTTGCAACAGCCTCCTCCCAAGTAGCATCTTTAAGAAGTTTTTTGAAAAGTTCCATCAATCCTTCATTATAATCACTAGCTACATCATAGTAGTAATCAGCAATCTTTTTTATATCGGTGTACTGATCCTTTTCTATCTGAGATAAAACTGGTTGCATTCTTATATTGGCTTCTGTTTGGAATATAGTCCCTGACTTACTAAAATTTGATGAGCCGAGTATCGCTGCATCATCACCTACGTATATTTTTGCGTGAAGCTTATCTTTTACCTTGAAATGATACTTTCCTTCTTTTATTTTTTCAATAATGTTAAGGATTGGACCGCAGAGCCTAATACTGACATTCTGCTTTACCCAGTAATTTTTAATTTCTGCCGGAAGTGAATAATGAGGCAAACGCTTACTCACACGCTCATCAGGGTCGAAGCCAATAACAATCCGCAGACTTTGTAATTTTGGATAATCAATGGTTCCAAAAATATCTATCAGATTAGATAGTGATGTAAATCCTGTCAGGATTATATAGTTTTCAGAATATTTAATATCCTTTACTAGAATATCTCTAACCGTTCTTCCTTGCTCTTTCAGATTCAACGGAAATTTTTCTTGACCAGGAAGGTCTAGATTATAGTTGAAGTCAAAAAGGTTAGGATTAGCCATAATTAACTGTTTTCAATAAACCATTGAAAGATAGATATTAAAGTATCATCGTCAATAGGATCCCGATCTGAAATAACCGATGGCCCGGTTTTATGAGGATGATTACCATACTTGGTTATAAGGTTGTCATTAATAAGATTTACATCAGCAACTTCTTTCATTGCTTTATAATTAGTTTCATAAAAGCCAGATTTATACGTGCTTCTATAAACATGTGTACTCTGTGGGCTAAAGGAACTTGAGCTAATTGTCGGTGTAAAAACTTTTATAAGTCGCAATGCGAAATCAGGGTTATTCTTATTGCTTAAGTGCTTCTTCCAAATTAACTGTAGCTTATTCTTGTACTTCTTTGATTTACTCCACCAGCTGAGTACGCTCCATAGATTGCCATCAGAAAGAAGTGTAAAGAAATTTTCATCTGTCATTTCATTCAGAAAACGTTCAACGATGAATTCTTGAATCTGAACTTCTTTATTTATGGAAAAAATAGCCTTATCTGGATAGTTCTTTTCACGATACATCAACCAATAGTGTATCTCCATAGCATACTCTAATGATTGAGTTTCTAAAAGTAGTTGCTTGACAAATGATATCTGTTTTGTATTAGGTACATTTCTTACCAATCGTGCAATGAGGCTGGCGGCTTGAGCATAGGTAGTTGCAAAATGTATGTCTTGTTCCAACGGAAGGGTATGTCCGATTTGTGCCAATGCAAGAGACAAATTGGTGGACTGCCCCTCTGTCAACACTTCTTCATGCATACGAAGTTTTAAAATAAGGTCAAATGCTGAATATTGTTCTACAGTTTGTTCCAGTTTATGAACGATTTCTTCATTAGAAGTAACTTCAAGATTAGTTATTAATTGCTCAAAATAGTTATCAGGTATATCTCCCTCTTGTACGGTATATGAAAAATAGCGTCCAAAATACCTACCAGAACATATCTTTTTCTCATTTGTCCATTGGGTGTAGGATGTGTTAGAATACGTAGTGTTA
>JBEBUB010000177.1:0-4384 GCA_040393445.1 Flavobacterium beibuense | reverse complement strand
TTAAACCTGTATCACTCCCAAATTAAACTGTTTTTCGATAGGAGCATGGTTAGCTGCATCAATTCCCATCGAAATCCATTTTCGGGTGTCTAGTGGGTCGATGATAGCATCTGTCCAAATTCTTGCAGCTGCATAATATGGCGATACTTGAGCATCATATTTGGCTTTGATTTTATCAAAAAGTTCAGCTTCTTTCTCGGGAGTGAGTTCTTCTCCTTTCGCTTTAAGCGAAGAAGCCTCAATTTGTAGTAATACTTTGGCTGCTTGTGCTCCTCCCATAACGGCTAGTTCTGCACTTGGCCAAGCAAAAATAAGTCTTGGGTCATAAGCTTTTCCGCACATCGCATAATTTCCTGCTCCGTAGGAATTCCCGACTACAACCGTAAACTTCGGAACCACAGAGTTAGAAACCGCATTTACCATTTTAGCGCCGTCTTTAATGATTCCACCGTGTTCTGATTTCGAGCCTACCATAAATCCGGTAACGTCTTGTAAGAAAACTAGCGGAATTTTCTTTTGATTACAGTTCGCAATAAAACGAGTGGCTTTATCAGCACTATCAGAATAAATCACGCCTCCAAACTGCATTTCGCTTGGTTTGGTTTTAGCCCCTGTAGTTTTTACGATTTTACGTTGGTTAGCGATAATCCCGACAGCCCAACCATCGATTCGGGCATAAGCCGTAATAATGGTTTGTCCGTACCCGGCTTTGTATTCATCAAACTCAGAGTTGTCAACCAAGCGTTTGATGATTTCATACATATCATATTGTTCTGCTCTTGATTTTGGGAGAATGCCGTAAATCTCTTTTTCGTCTAGAACTGGTTTTTGAGCTTCTATTCGGTTGAATCTTGCCTTTTCGAAATCTCCGATTTTCCCGACTACACTTTTGATTCTATCTAGAGCATCTTTGTCGTCTTTAGCTTTAAAATCAGTCACTCCTGAGATTTCACAATGAGTTGTAGCTCCTCCCAAAGTTTCGTTGTCGATGCTTTCGCCAATCGCAGCCTTTACTAAATAGCTTCCGGCCAAAAAGATACTTCCGGTTTTATCAACAATAAGCGCCTCATCACTCATAATCGGGAGATAAGCGCCTCCGGCTACACAACTTCCCATCACAGCTGCAATCTGGGTGATTCCCATACTGCTCATAATGGCATTGTTACGGAAGATTCGCCCGAAATGTTCTTTATCCGGGAAAATTTCGTCTTGCATCGGTAAATATACTCCGGCACTATCCACCAAATAGATAATAGGCAGTTTATTCTCAATAGAGATTTCTTGTGCTCTAAGGTTTTTCTTTCCTGTTATGGGGAACCAAGCTCCGGCTTTTACCGTAGCATCATTAGCCACCACAATCACTTGTTTACCACTCACATACCCGATTTTCACGACCACTCCACCACTAGGGCAACCTCCGTGTTCTTCATACATTCCTTCACCAGCAAAAGCTCCGATTTCGATACTGTCTCGGTCTTTGTCTAGCAAATAATCAATACGCTCACGAGCAGTCATTTTGCCTTCTGCATGAAGTTTAGCAATTCGTTTTTCGCCTCCTCCTTTGCTTACTTTGGCAAATTTGTGACGTAATTCAGAAACTAAAAGTTTGTTGTGATCTTCGTTTATGTTAAAGTTGATATCCATTTTTTAGATTGTATAATGTATTGTTTTATAATGTAAAGGGCGAATTAGTTAAAGTTCTACTCCATATTCTCCTACATAATACTCAGGTAAAATAAATTCGGAATTAGTATTGTAAAATCTCACATTTACGAGTTTAATATAATGAATATATCCCACTAATTCTGAGGTGATTTCATCATAAATTGCCTCTGTTTCTACTTCAATAATTCCTGAAACCCCTTCTTCACCGTTCTGAGCATACCATTCTTGAATTACATTTGGAGCCGTTTGCGGAATCGTAGCACAGAAGTAAGACCCGGTAACATTGGCATCAAATATTTTATAAATAATTCGGTTGGTTGTTCCGTTGATTAAAGCCGTTCTAGGTTGCCCTTCGGGAGTAACTTCGTTAAGGAAAAGATCTTGTTCCGCCTCCATCACAATAGCTTCTTTCAGATTCAGCTTATATAGTAAATCATTAGTAGAACAACTCTGAACCATATCCGTAAAGTTGAATTTCACCGGATTATCAACCGTATAGTTTCCGAAAACAAGTTCTTCATAAATCAATTCGCTACTTCCTTTTTTGAAGATTACGTTTTTGATGACAATATGATGAACGTATTTTGAAATTCCGGTAATTCCACCGTTCTCACTATCTATGATCGCAGTAGTCGAAATTTCGATGGTTGCTCCTGCTAAGGCTGTCCATTCTTCCACTACACGTGGGCTGGAAGCAGGGAAATCAGCACACAAAACAGAGTTGTTTATCGTGCCGTCATAAAGACGATACATCAATTTGTCTGAAGGAGTGAGGGTGTAAACATGAGGAATGATATCACCGTTTTCATCACGATTTTCATCACTCGGGAACTGACTAAGCGGAATATCGAGAATCAGAACCTCATTAGAGTTTACGTTATATAAAAAGTCGTTATTAGCACATTGGTTGATAGTTTGGTTGGTAAAATTAAAATTAGTAACCGCCAAATCGCCATCGTCACAAGCTCCTAAAAGCAATAGTAGTATAAAGAATGCTGTAAATCGCTTCATTTTTTTAATTTTCAACAAAAGTAGTTTTTTTTTGGTAAGAGGCAAAGCACCAAACAGCTGAAAATATAAGATATAAAGTGAATACGGTAATTCTCAAGATATTTATTATTTTTATCGAAATTTTTTAATGCATGTCTCTTAAGAACGTTTGGTATTGCGTGTTATTTTCGCTGTCTATGGTTGTGTTTTCTGTCAAAGCTCAGGAGACCAAGTTGTGTGACAGTTATATTCAAGCCGGGGTAGAGGCTATGTTCAACAGAAATTTTATAGGTGCTATTGAAAACTTAAACAAGGCACAAGAGATAGTAGATCAGAAAAAGTGGTACAAACAACAGTTTTTGATTTATAATAATATTGGCCTAACCTACTTCAAAATGCAGGACTACCCGCAGGCGGTGAGCTATTATCTAAAGGCTTACGAGTTGGCCATGTCAAATGCCGAGGCTATTGATGAAATGGCGGTTTTGAACAATATCGCTATTGTTTATACGAAAAATGATAATCTAGCTCAGGCCGAAGAGTACTTTAATAAAGTATATCAAATTGCAGTTCAGCAGAAAGTAGAGTCCCGAATAAGCCTCTATGCTAACAATATAGCACACGTGAACTTCGATTTAGGGAATTTTGAGAAAGCTCAACAATATATTGATGCGGTTTTAGCAGATGAGAATTTAGAACCTCGCATACGAGTAAGTACACTTATTATTCAGAATTCCTTGTTACTCGAATATAAAAAAACAGCAGAGGTTATCACCAATTGTTTGAGTTTGTTTAAAGATGCTGAAAAATATAATCTTCTTGAAGAGAAAAACGAAATCTTATTGCTATTAGCAAAAGCGTATCAGATCGAGAAAAAATGGACGCAATCTATGGATGCTATCAATAAAGCTTTGGCTGATTCTGATGATGATATGTTTACGAGAAAGCGTTTGTTTGAGCTTAAAGCCGAGACTGCTGTGTTGTCGGGTGCTTGGCAAGAAGCTTTGACTTTAAAAGATTCGGTGATTGCTGTTAACCGAAAGATAAGTGCTAATCAGAGTAGGGAACTCCTTGAGAATGCTACGCTGAAATTTGAATTATCAGAATCTAAATACGCATTAGAAACTAATAAAATCAAGTCTTTAAACACCAGGAAGTTTTATATACTCAGCACTTTGTTGTTGTTTTTGATTCTGATTGCTTTGATTGTGGCTTTTTATAAAAGAAATCTCTTTACTAAGCAAAAGACTATCATTTCTGAAAACAACTTGAGAATTGCTCATCTTGAACTCGAACAAGAAGTCAGCAAAAGAAAATTGATGGAAAAAGAGTTTAAAGAACAACAACTCTTGGCAGATTTACACCTTAAAGAGCAAAAAGAAAAAGAGGAAAATCTCAAGACAGAGATTGAACTCAAAAACAAGCAACTCTCAGATAAAATCCTTTTTCAATCCACCCGAAACGAATTACTCGAAAATATTATCGAAATGCTTTCGGGCAAACCGGAGATAGCAGGAAACAAAACCTTGTTGGATATCGTTAGGAATCTCAAAAATCACCTTAAAGAAGACACAAAGTGGGATGACTTCACTACGCTTTTTGAGAATGTAAACAACTCTTTTTTACATAATCTGAGAAATACACATCCGGATTTGAATGCCAATGATATTCGGTTTTTGTCGTTTATTTATTTGAATTTAAACACCAAAGAAATCGCTTCTTTGCTAAA
>JBEBUB010000176.1:0-4415 GCA_040393445.1 Flavobacterium beibuense | reverse complement strand
CAGCTGCAACAAGCGATAGCATAGCTATAATCCAAGCAATGATTTGAATCGTACTATAATCACCTTTTGTAATACACCAAATTCCAAACGGAATAACCACAATAGGAGTGAGGATATTATAGAACGAAAAAAGACTTTTCCATAACACAAATCGAATCATTTCTTTACGTTTGATGTTGTTTATCATCATGGGTCTTACGTTCATAATAGGCAAACTTTGGATCATAAAACGTATGAACAATTCACTCACTAACCAGATAACTACAAAATTGTTTGCCACCGTCATAGGCGACTGTTCAGGGAAGAATTGTTTAAGCAACGGGTATAAACCGATACCCAACAGCAAAAAGGATAGCAAGAAATAAACGGCTATAAATGCCATAAAGATTTTGAGCCCCACACTTTGCCCGAAACTGGCAGAACGTGTAAAGGATTTCCATTCGAGTTGTAAGAAACGCTTAAACATAGTAAAAATGATTTTCTCGATTAGTAGTAAGAATCTAAAAAATGTTACAGTATTTATTTTGAAATCGTTTACAGCGAACACAATATATTTCAAAATTAAAAGTTAATAATATGTTATATTTCGGCTTATTGTTATTTAACCAATCCCACAATACAGTATTTTTATTTAAAATTGATAATTTGTAACTATTTTTAACCGATAATGAAACACCTATTTTACGGCCTTACTACTTTATTATTTGTTCAGTTTGCCACCGCTCAACAAATCACCATCAAAGGAAATATTACGGATGCAGAAACAGAGCTACCTATAGAATCAGCAACTGTTTATCTTTCCCGAATTCAAGATTCTACCGTTGTAGATTATACGATTTCTGACAAAAACGGAAATTTTAATCTGAATGTTCGTAAAACGGATAAGCCGACGAGGCTTAAAATTTCGAATGTTATTTATCAGACCTACAGCAAAGATTTTGAAACGATTTCAGAGAATATTGATTTAGGAAAAATCACATTAGAATTGCAATCTACGATGTTGGAAACCGTAGAGATAGTAGGAGAGGTGCCTCCGATTCGAATCAAAAACGATACGTTAGAATTTAATGCTTCTTCTTTCAAAGTACGTCCTGATGCTAATGTTGAAGCCCTTTTAAAACAACTTCCCGGAGTTGAGATTGATTCCGAAGGAACCATAAAAGTAAACGGAAAAACCGTAAGTCAGATTTTGGTCAACGGAAAACCATTTTTTGGAGCAGACGGAAAAATGGCTATTCAAAATTTACCTGCAGAACTAATTAACAAAGTTCAAGTAACAGATAAGAAAACCAAAGAACAAGAAATTGCTAAAGAAGCTGCTACGACAGATGATTTAAGCATTAACCTGACCATAGACGAAGATAAAAATAAAGGTTATTTTGGTCGAGTCATGGCAGGTTACGGAACAGACGAACGGTATGAAGGCAGTGGGCTGGTCAATTATTTTGAAGGAGAATTAAGGATGAGTGTTATGCTTTCATCAAACAACATCAATGCTTCTGGTTTCTCGATGGATGAAATTTTTGATAATATGAACGGAATTCGAAGTGTTTCGAGTACTAGTTCAGGTGGAATGTCTGTCAACGGAGTAAATTTTGGAGGAATGGGCTCGGGAATAACTCAAACTCATGTGGCAGGACTTAACTATGCAGACAAATGGTTGGAAAAAGCAGATGTCAACGGAAGTTATTTTTTTAATGATGCTTCGACAGAGAATTTCAATAAAACCAGAAGAGTTAATCTATTGCCTGATAATCTGTTTACGACAGAATCGCAAAGCACTTCAAAAAGCGATAATGACAACCATAATTTTAATTTAGGCTTTCACATAAAAATCGATTCTACTTCGACACTCTGGATTTCTCCGGATTTTTCAAAAACCCGATCTAAATCAAGAGGAGATTCTTTTCAAACTTCCATAGATGAATTTGGTAATTTATTAAACGAAAGCCAATCGGATAATTATATCGAAAACGATAATCTTTCGTTCAGCAACAGAATTTATTATTTTAAGGCTTTAAAGAAAAAAGGACGAAATTTTAACCTGAGCTTCAGTAATAACAATTCGGTTTCAGAATCGGATAGTTATACGAATTCCGCTACTTATTTCTATCAATCAGAAGAAGAGGACGATATCAGAAATCAAATAGGGAATACAGAAAACCGAACCGATAGCTATAATTTTAATGCAGGATATAAAGAACCGATAAATGATTCGCTTAGTATTTCGATAAACGGTCGCTACGGAATTTCTAAAACATCAGATATCAGAGAAATATATGATTTTGACGATGCTACCCAAGGTTTTACATCTCAGAATGATTTGCTTTCGAATTCGATTTGGTCTGATACTAAAAACTTTAATCCTAATTTTCGTATCGAGAGTCGCAGAAAAAAATACGATATTGATTTAGGTGTCGGAACCAATATTTATAACTTTAAACCTTCTTCGCTTTATTTAGGCCAACAAACTGTTTTAAATAAAAACTATGTAGTCCCGAATGTGAGCGGAAACATTCGATATAAAATCAGTAAATCTCAGTCATTATCTGTTCGATACAGATATGATGAAACCCTTCCGTCTGCTTCACAACTTCTTCCGGTTGAGAATTTGTCGAATCCGCTTAACACGATTATCGGAAATCCTGATTTAGATTTAAACCAAAACCATTCAATGAGCTTGAGTTTTAATAATTATGATTATGCTACTCAAAGTGGCTACAGCACTTGGCTTTCTACCAATTATTACAACAGTAGAGTAGCCTCGATAAGCACTTTTGACGAAAACAGAAAGCAAACCACTACTTATACGAACGTAGATGATACGTATCGGGTGTCATTAAGTTTGAATTGGAACAAAAGCCACAAAACCGAAAGCGGACACAAGTTTGGTTATTCGCTTAATATGTGGAACACTTATAACCTTAATAAAGGATTCACCAATGGTGAACTTTTTGAAGCACGAAGCACTTATATAGGGCCTGGAGTAGAGTTAAGTTATGACTACGGAGAAGTATTCTCACTTGCTCCGAATTACAGTTTTACATACAGCCAAACAGATTATAAGAATTACTTTATTTCGAGTTCGTCTAATTTCACACACAGAGTCGGCCTAGAGGCTACTAGTTATTTTCCTGAAAATTGGACTTTTGGGAATGATTTCGGATATACTTATAATTCTAATATTGCAGATGGTTTCCAGAAAGATTTCTTTTTATGGAATATGAGTCTAGCCTACACTTTTGGAGCAAAAAAATGGACAGCCAAAGTAAAAGTGTATGACTTATTGAATCAAAATATAAGCAATTCCAGAAGTATTTCAGACATCGCAATTACAGATACAGAAAACACTATTCTGAAGCGATACGTGATGTTTTCACTTTCGTATAAACTTCAAAATTTTGCCGGTAAAGATGCAAAAGAAGAAGGTGGCAGCAGAAGAGGACGAAGAGGCGGAATGCGGTTTATGAGAATCTAGTTTACAGAAAAATCCACCTAAACAATTGCTATAAATCTAGGTTTATAGCAATTGTTTTTTATAGTCTTCATATCAATTTCATCTGATTCAAATCTATTGGCTTAATAGTTTATTGTTAATACTTAAATCACTTTTTCGTTTGCCTAAAAAAGACTACTTTTGCCAAGTTTTAAAAACAGCAACTACACAACAAACAAATTATAATGAATCCGGTAAAATACATATTCGTAACGGGAGGAGTAACCTCATCTTTAGGTAAAGGAATTATAGCAGCATCATTAGCAAAATTACTTCAGGCAAGAGGTTACAGAACCACTATCCAAAAATTTGATCCTTATATCAATGTTGACCCAGGAACACTAAATCCGTATGAGCACGGAGAGTGTTTCGTGACAGATGACGGAGCAGAAACTGATTTGGATTTGGGTCATTACGAAAGATTCCTTAACGTTCCAACTTCTCAAGCTAATAACGTAACCACAGGTAGAGTTTATCTTTCGGTTATAGAAAAGGAGAGAAGAGGAGAATTTTTAGGGAAAACGGTTCAGGTGGTTCCGCATATTACGAATGAGATTAAATCTCGTATGAAATTATTGGGTGAAACCGGTAATTTCGATATTGTTATTACTGAAATCGGAGGAACAGTCGGAGATATCGAATCGTTACCGTATATCGAATCTGTAAGACAACTTTTATGGGAATTGGGTGAAGGAAATGCCATAACAATTCACCTTACGTTAGTTCCTTATTTGGCTGCAGCCAAAGAACTAAAAACAAAACCAACGCAACATTCAGTAAAAACCTTAATGGAAAGCGGAATCAAAGCGGATATTTTGGTTTGTAGAACAGAGCATGAACTTTCGGACGAATTAAGAGGGAAACTAGCTCTTTTCTGTAACGTGAAAAAAGAAGCGGTGATTCAATCTATCGATGCTTC
>JBEBUB010000175.1:0-4415 GCA_040393445.1 Flavobacterium beibuense | reverse complement strand
ATTTCGGGGATTTACCTTTTAAAGAGTAAAATTCAAAAAACCTAACTTTTCTGCTTTCCTAAACGAACTCACAATATTATTATATATTTGTTCTTCTTACAGAAAAACGAACAAATCATTACACAATGTTTAAAGTTAGGTTAGAATCCTTAGTCATATTTATATTTATAATTTTTCTACATCAAACATCATTTGCTCAAAATCCGGCTGACGAGTGTGAAACCCTGTTTGATAAAGGAAAACAAGCTGTTGATAACAAACAGTATGCTGAAGGTTTAGAATATTTCACTAAAGGTGAAATGTTGGCTCAACAACATAACCTTTATGAAAAAGCCTATTATGCTAAAAACTTCATAGGCATCATATATTACAACCTTTATAATTACAGCGAAGCCCTCAATTATTATCTCGATGCTTATACGTTTGCTCTCAAACATTTGGGCTATACTCAGGAAGTTGCCACTCTGAATAATATTGCCATTTTATACGGAGACGAGAATCAATTCGAAAAATCAGAAGAATACCTTTTAAAGGCTTATCATATTGTTCAAAAAGAAAATGACAGCACTCGAATGGCTCACTATGCCATTAACTTAGGGATTCTGTGTGGTCGAAGCAAAAAATTTGACGAAGCCAAACAACGATTACATGAAGCCCTCAGGCTAACAAAAGACTCTCAGGAAGCGCTAATCTTAAAAGCTCGGTCGGCTTTGTCTGAAGTGCATATTTCCTTGAATGAATTTGATGAAGCCAAAAAAATTCTTGACCAAATTGGTGATGATGCTTTGCGATTGTCTCCAAACGACATTTATGTGGCTTCACTCATCCAGCTTTCTAAATACTATCATTACAAAAAAGAATATGACAAAGCTATTGAAATGTGCCAAACCGCTTTGGCGTATGCTCAAGATATTACTACCAAAGTTCAACTGTATGAACAGTTGTCAAAAGTAAATTATCAGAAAAAAGATTTTGATGCTGCTTTTAAGTATAAAGACTCCATCATCGCTGCAAATGACTCCATACATAGAATGAAAAGCAACCAGATGTATGAAGGGAACAAAGTGAAATTTGAGTTGCAGACCTATATTCATGAGCTCAATACCAAACAAAAACAACTCAATGTCGAACGTAAAATATTCGGAGCTGCTATCGGGGTATTTCTGATTTTGATTTTCTTAGTATATCGCATCTACCGTAATAAAGCCGTTCAGGAGTTACAGAAAAAAGAAATCGCTTTACGTGAAAACAAAATCATTGCTTTGGAGTTGGAAAAGAAAAATCAAGAACATCTTCTTCTGGAAAAACAACTCAAAACGATGGAAATTCAGTCTTTATTAGAGCAAGAACAATTAAAAAACGAAATCGAACAGAAGAACAGACAACTCACATCAAAGGCTCTTTATCTGTCCAGCAGAAACGAAATCATCGAAGAACTCATTCAATCTTTATCGGGTCTTCCTGAGGTGAATTCGAATGCAGAACTCAAAAAAATCCTGAGACAACTCAATGAGAATGTTCAACCAGACGAACATTGGAATAGTTTTTTTACCCATTTTGAAGAAGTAAATCAAGGTTTGATAACCGAACTCAAAAACCGACACCCAGATTTAAATGCTAACGATATTCGGTTTATTTGTTATGTATTTATGAATCTAACCAGCAAAGAAATTGCCTCGATTTTCAATATTACTCAAGAAGCTTGTCGTAAAAGAAAGGAAAGAATTTCCAAAAAATTAGGTCTCGATAACGGAGAATCGTTATACGAATACCTAACACAACTAGCTGTAAATAAGAACTAATCACAGTTTTTCTGTAGCTATGTCACACTTTTTAGGGGTATAAATTTAAGAACCAAATTGTTTTTTGTTGAATTTTGGCAGAACCAAAACAAAAATTAACCAAAACAAAACAATTTGAACCATGAGAAAAAAACTTACGTATTTAGCTGTTTTAGTTTTATTGAGTTTACGAATCAATGCTACTATACTGTTAGATGACCCTTGCTTACCACCTTCAAATATCGAAATCACAGAACTAACTACCTATTCTATAAATTTCGAATGGACACATGCTAGTGCAGGTAATGATGGTATTTTGTTTCAGTATACAATCATTCAAGATACCAATCCTGTTGGGGGCCCTACTACTCTCGGAACACAAGGCACTTCGATTAATTATATGTTGCTGATGCCCGGAACGACTTATAATTTGTATTTGCGTACGCTCTGTATGGGAGTTTGGAGTGAGTGGACAGATGCAATCACTTTTACTACCCTTTCTTGTGATGCTACTGATTTACCGTATATTCAAGATTTCGAAACGCTTACTCCGTTTAATTTGATAGAATGTGTTTCGTGGGAAGTAAATTCAGGAAATTATTGGTCTGTGAACCAAAATGCTGTAGCCGGTTTCGATGGAAACACTTTGCACTACGCCTCTAATGATACAGAAGATGCTGACAGCTGGTATATCTTTAGTGGTGGAGTAAACATACAGGAAGGAGACAAAATAAAAGTATCTTTTAAATATTCCTCAAACGGAACCGGAGTTCAAAACATGAGTCTTTTTGCTGCTACTAGTATTGCTGAGTTAACTGCAGGAATAGGGCTTCTTGTGGCTAACCATACTATTACGGATACTACAATAAATGAATTTAGTGCCGGACCTATCCCGATGAATGAAACGGCTGTATATTATTTCGGATTCCAAGCAA
Organism: Flavobacterium beibuense; assembly: GCA_040393445.1. GTDB lineage: Bacteria > Bacteroidota > Bacteroidia > Flavobacteriales > Flavobacteriaceae > Flavobacterium > Flavobacterium beibuense_B. The sequence continues at coordinate 1,699 of JBEBUB010000175.1, read as the reverse complement.
CCTCAGCAGCTAATCAAGGAATTATCTATGTAGATGATTTCAAAGTTGAAGCTTGGATATGTGGCACTCCCGCTGATGTAGACATTCACGCTATTCAAGAAAATTCGGCATTGGTGTCATGGGAAGCAACAGGAGATAACACAATTCAGTTCTTTCAATATGTGGCGTTGGATGAGGCTATCGAACCAAATGACAGCACTCCCGGGCTCCTTTCAACAGGAACTGTAACAGATAACCCAATCGAAGATTTAGCACCAAACACAACCTATTATGTATATGTAAGAGCTTTTTGCTCAGGAGTTTGGGGAAGTTGGACAGAAGCTGTAAGTTTTATGACCCTATGCCCTTCAGACCTTCCTGTTCCAACAGCAGAAGCTACTCAAACTCTGGAAGAAGGACAAACTTTAGCTGATTTAGAAGTAGAAGGCGAAAATCTGACTTGGTATTCCGATGCAGACCTTACTACAGAAATCGAAGCTTCTACAGAAGTTACAGACCAAACAACTTATTATGTTACTCAAACTATTGATGGTTGCGAAACTGAAGCTGTAGCTATAACCGTAGAAGTTACTTTAGGTGTAGATGGCATCTCTACTCTGTCATTTAAAGTTTTCCCGAATCCGGTTCAGGATGTGTTAAACGTTACTGCAGCTAAAGAAATTACTCAAATCGAAGTAATTAATATGTTAGGACAAACTATTATTTCGAAATCATTCAACACAACCCAAGCACAAGTAGATATGTCAGGATTGCTTTCAGGTAATTATTTCGTGAAAGTAACAGCAGGCAGCACTACTCAAACATTGAGAGTCGTTAAGTAAATTTTCCATAATCAACCAAAACCCCGAGAAGCTGTTTGAAATTCTTTCCCAGAGAATTTCATAACAGCTTCTCAATTTATTTATCTTTGTGACTCAAACATTAGCCTTGTGAGTATGCAATCTCAAATCAACCTCAACGGACAAACTTCTTCGGTTAATTTGGCTGAGCCCATCGATATCTCGATTCCGCTTACGGATTCAGACAAAAACCCAATTGCTTGGTATTTAGAAAAGCCTACTATTGAACCTGTTCGATTCGGAGATTGGGTCGGGGCCGTAAAACAAGGCAGTTCGACAAATTTCAACAATATTCTTTTCAACCCGCATGCTCACGGAACTCACACGGAATGCTTAGGTCATATTACCAAAGACTTTTACAGCATCAATCAAAACCTAAAAAAGTTTTTCTTTTTGGCTGAGCTTGTTTCGATTACTCCTGAAAAACAGGACGAAGATTTTGTGATTACTAAATCGCTTTTAGCAGAATCTTTAAAAAACCTTTCTGTCGGATGTGAGGCTATCATCATCAGAACCTTTCCGAATCCTATCGAAAAAACATCGAAGAATTATTCGCATACGAACCCGCCTTATTTGGCTGAAGAAGCCACTCAACTTTTAGTTGAAAAAGGCATCCAGCATTTGCTGATTGACCTGCCAAGTGTAGATAGAGAAAATGATGAAGGAAAATTGCTTTCACACAAAGCTTTTTGGAACGTAAAAGACATCAATAATGTAAATTCGGATGCTCGATTTGGAGCCACGATTACTGAAATGGTTTATGTTGCTGACAACATCCAAGACGGACGTTATTTGTTGAATCTGCAAATCGCTTCTTTCGAGAATGATGCTACACCAAGCAAACCCGTTTTGTATAAAAT
>JBEBUB010000174.1:0-4444 GCA_040393445.1 Flavobacterium beibuense | reverse complement strand
CTCAAAAGAAAATAGATTCTATATACAATTCTGCTATTATAAAGATGTCTGCAGATAAACTCTTGATTAAAAATAAAGAGCTGAAACTTTCTGAAACTAAGAGAGCAAAAACTAATCAACAGCTTTTTTACATCATCTTGATTGCTGCGATTTTAATTTTGGGAGGAGTGGTGTATGTTTATATGTATTTGTCAAAGCTCAAAAAGAAAAGACAAAGCGAAAGATTAATTGCTCAAAACAGAATCACCATACTTGAAAAACAAAAGGCTGAAAAAGAACTACAACAAGCAAAAAGCGAAATTGAACATTTTATCTCGAAAATAAGCGAACATAATTACATTGTTTCAAAACTAGAACAAGACTTGAATAAACTGAAGAATCTGGAAGATGAAGAAAAGCAACAAGTCAGCCAGACCTTACACAGCCTAAAAACAGCTAAAATATTGACAGATGAAGATTGGTATGATTTTCAAAACAATTTCGAAGCTTCGTTCCCTGAATTTATTAGTGCATTAAAATCATATCTTCCGAATCTTACAGTTGCTGAAACTCGTTATTTAATGCTTATAAAACTTGGATTAAACAATAAAGAAATGGCTAGAGCTCTAGGGGTTTCTGATGCTGCTATTCGAGTAACTTGGAGTAGAATTCGTAAAAAACTTGGTGAAGATTCAGATGAGACACCTTTAGAACTTATCGAGAGAATTCTACAAGTTCAAACCGTTTACAGCTAAACTAGATAATGAACATAGAGACTTTTTTACAAGTCTCTTTTCTTTATCAGTTTATATGAGAAGAAAGTAAAAAGAACTATCCAACACACCACAATAGCTAGCTGTCCGTAATCAACAGCATAGTTTGTGTCTCTTATAAAACCGGCTTGTTCCTCTAGGTTTTTTATGAAAGACATTCGCAAAAATGGATTCAAAATCAAATTACTCATAGATTCTAAAGGAAAAAAACGACAGATGTTTTCCGCTATGTTGGTGTTTTCAAAGAATTGCCATTTCAAGAGTCCGTAAATGATTTTTTCAGCAAAATACCAAACCGCTAAAAAACCAAGAGCAAAAGCTGACCGCTTGATTAGAATTCCTAGAAACAAACAGAAAGAAAAGAATCCGATTAGTTTTATGAGATAAGCAAACAGATAATCAACATCTGTCATTATAATCGAAAATTCGTTATAAGACGAAAAACTTAAACCTAGAATCAAAGACAATACTGCGATAAATAGGGTAGAACCAAAAGCGAATAAACCAACGGTAATCAGTTTTGAAGCCACAAATTCTTTTTTACTCAAACCGTCTATCAGATTTTGTTTCAAAGTGCCATAAGTGTATTCATTAGCAGTCATCGAAACAATAACTACAGCCAAAAATATTTTCAGAATAGCAGCGATATACGTATTAAAATGCCAGATAAACGGAAAATTAAAAATCCCTTGGTCTGCAATTCGGAATTCTACCCCTCCGATAGGGAATTTAATCGAAGCAATGAGTGCAATAAACGAAAGCAATACGAAATAAGAAATAATCAGCACTCTCGAAGCCGTATTCTTCCAGAGTTTTTGAAGTTCTATAGATAAGAGTCTTTTCAAAATAAGTAGTAAGATTTGAGTATTAAGACGAAAAACTAATCAATTTCTACCAGAACCGGACAATGATCAGAGTGTTTGGCTTCGGGCAAAATCACAGCTCTTTTCAGACGTGATTCCAGAGGTTGGCTAACCATATTATAATCAATTCTCCAACCTTTGTTGTTGTTTCTGGCATTGGCTCTGTAACTCCACCAACTGTAGTGGTGAGGTTCTTTGTTGAAATGACGGAAGCTATCGATAAAACCGCTTTTGATAAACCCGTCAATCCACATTCTTTCTTCAGGTAAAAATCCGGAAACTTTAGCATTTCGGATAGGGTCATGAATGTCAATGGCTTGATGACAAATGTTATAATCACCACAAATAATCAAATTCGGAATTTCTTTCTTAAGTTGATTGATGTAGAGTTGAAAGTCATCCATATACTTGAATTTGTGTCCGAGGCGGTCGATGTTGGTTCCCGAAGGCAAATACAAACTCATTACCGAAAAATCTTCGAAATCCAGACGTAAATTACGACCTTCAAAGTCCATATAATCGATACCTGTTCCGTAAACAACATTCTTTGGAGCAATTTTCGATAAAACAGCCACTCCGCTATATCCTTTTTTCTGAGCCGGAAAATAATACTGATAAGGATAACCAGCCATTTGTATTTCCATTGTTGGAATTTGGTCTTCGGTAGCTTTGATTTCTTGTAAGCAAATTACATCCGGACTGGCTTGTTGTAACCATTCTAAAAAGCCATTTTTGATGGCTGCTCGTATTCCGTTTACGTTGTAAGAGATTATTTTCATGTAAGGTTTGTTATTGTTTTGTTCCAAAAATAAAACAAAAAAACCGTTCCGAAAAACTCGGAACGGTCTTAACCGTCAAATTGTAATCAAAAAATAATATAGGATATTAACCTTCGATAACTTCAACCTGTGCTGCTACTTTCCCTTTTCTTCCTTCTTCTTCTTGGTAGCTTACTTTATCACCTTCGTTAAGTGATTGTGATTTGATTCCGGTAACGTGAACAAAGATGTCTTTTCCGGTTTCGTCATCTGTAACGAATCCATAACCTTTTGATTCGTTAAAGAATTTTACTGTTCCTGTTGGCATTGTGTAATAAATAAAAAATTAATATTGGCACAAATGTAATCTTTATTCTAATACAAAATGATTTGAATGTTATATTTTTCAATATTTTTTTTGAAATCACTTTAACTCAATTGTAAAAACATGAGTGTTTTAGATAAAAATAACGATTCTTTTTGCTTGTGTTCACTGTTATTTTCAAGGATTTTTTAGATTATTCATAGAGTCGAAAAACAAAAATGAAAACTTTATAATAATGTTGTGAGCTCTATCGTTTTAAAAGTCTTAATTTGCATAAAAATCAAATAATAATATGAGCAATATAAAAATACTTTGGGTTGATGATGAAATTGAGCTTTTGAAGCCTCATATACTCTTTTTAGAAAAGAAAAACTACTTGGTCACTACAGCCAATAATGGTCAAGATGCCCTTGATTTGTTTCGTCAGGAGAGTTTTGATATCGTTTTTTTGGATGAAAATATGCCCGGATTATCAGGTCTTGAAGTACTTTCTGAGATGAAAGAACAAAAATCAGGTGTGCCTGTAATTATGATTACCAAAAGCGAAGAAGAATATATCATGGAGGAGGCTATTGGGTCAAAAATATCAGATTACTTGATAAAACCCGTGAATCCGAACCAGATTCTTTTAAGCCTAAAAAAGAACTTAGACCACTCTCGTTTGGTGTCTGAAAAAACAACTTTAGATTACCAAAAAGAGTTCCGTAAAATCTCTATGGATTTGGCGATGGTTAGGTCTTATGAAGATTGGGTCGAAATCTATAAACGCCTTATTTTTTGGGAACTGGAACTTGAAAATACAGATAACTCAGCTATGAATGAAATCCTCGAAACTCAGAAAGTAGAGGCGAATGTTCAGTTCGGGAAATTCATCGAGAAAAATTACGAAACGTGGTTTGACAAAAATGCTGAAAAGCCACTTTTGTCTCACAATCTTTTTAGAGAAATGGTGGTTCCTGTTTTGGTGAAAAAGGAACAACCTGTGTTTTTTGTTGTGATAGATAACCTGCGTTATGATCAATGGAAAGTTTTTGAAAGCATCATCAACAACCATTATAAGTTAGAAAAAGAAGTTCCTTATTTCTCGATACTCCCTACAGCTACCCAATATGCTCGAAATGCGATTTTCTCAGGTTTAACACCTTTGGAAATGGAAAAAAAGCATCCGCAATATTGGAAAAACGATGTGGAAGATGGAGGAAAAAACCTTTATGAAGCGGAATTCTTAACCGAGCATTTAAAGCGTTTAGGTCTGAATATTAAACAAGAATATTACAAAATAACCAACTTTAAAGACGGAAAAAAACTGGCTGAGAACTTCAAATCAGTTAAAAATAATGACTTGACTACAGTAGTTTATAACTTCGTAGATATGCTTTCGCATGCCAAAACCGAAATGGAAGTGGTGAAAGAATTAGCATCCAACGATAAGTCATATCGTTCGCTAACACTTAGTTGGTTCAAGAATTCGCCTTTGCTTGAAATGATTCAGCAAGCACAACAAATGAAGATGAAACTCATCATTACTACAGACCACGGAACCATTAATGTAAAGAATCCGAGCAAGGTGATTGGTGACAGAAATACGAGTTTGAATTTGAGATACAAAACCGGAAGAAGTCTTACTTATGAAGATAAAGATGTGTATGCGGTGAAAGACCCACACAAAATTCAGCTTCCGGCTATTAACATGACTAGTTCATATATTTTTGCTAAAAACGATTATTTTTTGGCATACCAAAACAA
>JBEBUB010000173.1:0-4457 GCA_040393445.1 Flavobacterium beibuense | reverse complement strand
CTCCAAAAGTTGTTCTTCGTTCATCACAAGTGGCGGAGCAAAACGGATGATGTTCCCGTGAGTTGGTTTTGCTAATAATCCGTTTTCTTTTAGGCGAACACAAATATTCCAAGCCGTATCGCTTTCTTCAGTATCGTTAATTACGACAGCATTCAAAAGCCCTTTTCCTCTTACTAAAGTAGCAATGTTACTGTTTTGGATGTATTCATTCATTTTTTCTCTGAAAATCTTCCCGAGACGGTCTGCATTTTCAGCCAACTTATCATCTTTTACTACTTCTAGAGCAGCCACAGCCACAGCCGCAGCAATTGGGTTTCCACCAAAAGTAGAACCGTGTTGTCCTGGTTTGATAACATTCATAATATCATCATTGGCCAAAACAGCCGAAACAGGATATACTCCTCCAGAAAGAGCTTTTCCTAGAATCAAAATGTCAGGTTGCACATTTTCGTGGTGAACGGCCAATAATTTTCCGGTTCTTGCAATTCCGGTTTGCACTTCGTCTGCTATAAAAAGTACGTTGTGTTTTTTACACAATTCTTTGGCTTTAGCCAAAAATCCTTCACTCGGAACATAAACTCCGGCTTCACCTTGAATAGGCTCAACCAAGAAACCTGCAATGTTTTGGTGACTAGCAAGTACGTTTTCTAAAGCTTCGAGATTGTCATATTCTATCGAAATAAATCCGTTTGTATAAGGACCGAAATTTTTTCTTGCATTTTCGTCATTCGAGAACGAAATAATAGTTGTTGTTCTTCCGTGGAAGTTACCTTCACAAACGATGATATTGGCTTGTTTTTCAGCAATTCCTTTTTTCTCATAAGCCCATTTTCTACAAAGTTTGATAGCTGTTTCAACAGCTTCAGCACCTGTATTCATCGGGAGAACTTTATCAAAACCAAAATAGCTGGTGATAAACTCTTCGTAAACTCCTAATTTGTCATTATAAAAAGCTCTCGAAGTGAGTGCCAAAGTTTGAGCTTGATCAATCAGAGCTTTAGTGATTTTAGGATTACAGTGACCTTGATTTACGGCTGAATAAGCCGATAAAAAATCGTAGTATTTTTTCCCTTCTACATCCCATACAAACACTCCTTCTCCTTTGTTTAAAACCACAGGAAGTGGGTGATAGTTGTGTGCTCCGTATTTATCTTCTAATGCGATGGCTTGCTCTGAACTTAATTTCATAACGGTTTAAATCTAAAAAGTGAATAATCTAAAAATCAAAAACACCTATTTTTTGATAACGATGCAAAGGTAGCAAAAAAAATCCGTCTCGTTTGAGAACAAGACGGATTAAAAATTTGAATAGCAAGTCGGATTTATTCTCCTAAGAGCTCAGCCACTTTATTTCGTAGTTCTTCACCTCTAAGGTCTTTTGCTATGATTTTTCCGTTTTCATCCAACAAAAAAGTAGCAGGAATAGACTCTATATTATAAAGTCTAGCTACCGGATCTTGCCGAAATTTAAGGTTTGAAACGTGAGTCCAAGTTAAGTTATCTGTAGCAATAGCTTCTGTCCATTTGTCATGAGCATCTTCTTTGTCAAGTGAAACTCCAATGATGTTTAAACCTTTATCGTGAAATTCATTATATAAAGCCACTACATTGGGATTCTCAATTCTACAAGGCTTACACCAAGATGCCCAAAAATCGATTAAAGTTATCTTTCCTAAAGATTCTTTAAGTGAAACCATTTGTCCTTCAGGGTTTGGTGCAGAAAAATCCGGAGCAATTTGCCCAACAGAAACAGCCGAAACCTTATTAAGCGTTTCTAGAAGTGTTTTCCCAACTTTTGTAGCTTTAATTTCAGGAGATAGAGCATCATAATAGGTTTTTACTTTTCCGTAATCTGCTTCAGGATTGTTCAACATTCCTTGTAATAACAAAACACTAATATATGACTTGTTATTTTCAGCAATATATTTTTCGTTATAATCGTTTGGTTTTTGAATTAAGGCTTTGCGCTCATTCAACAATCTATCCATTGTTTCTGTATCGTTAGCTGCTTTGGCATCCGTATAAGCTTGAGAATTTTCCATTTCGAACTTTTGGATAGCATCATAAAGACCTTGCACTTCTTTGTTGTATCTAATTAGTTCATCATTATTGTATGAACCGGTAACTTTACTGGCATTAAGGCTGTCTTTATAAATAACAGCATTCATTTTTTCGTTTTCTAAAACAAAAGGCACAAATCCTTGAATTTGGTCAATCTGGAATGTTACGATTTCGATATCTTCGGCTATGCCTTCAAACTCAAATTTTCCGTTTTTCACAAAAGCAGAATCAATCACAAATGTCATTCCTACTTCGTTTTGTTTTTGAATAAGGATTTTTTTTCCGTCTTCAACTCCATCAATTGTTCCGGAGATATGATATCCGTCGTGGTCTTTGTTACAAGCGAATAATAATGTAGCAACAGAGGCTACCATAATAAGTTTTTTCATCGTTTTTTTAATTTTGGTGCAAAGTTAATTCTTTTTAATTTACGGCTATTCGTTGGTTACTAAAAATGAAATGTCCTTCAGAAGTTTTTCCATATCTTCTTGTTTGGTTCCGTCATAGAAACCTCTGATACGTCTTTTTTGGTCAACCAAAATAAAGTTTTCGGTATGCACCATATCATATAATTCTTCCGGACTACCCGTTTTTACAGCAAGATATGATTGTCTGGCAATGTAAAAAATATCTTTTTTGTCTCCTGTTACCAGATTCCAAACCTTGTCATTCACTCCTTTTTCAAGAGCATAATTTTTGAGTACCTCGGGAGTGTCGATATCGGGCGTTACAGAATGAGACAAGAGCATTACCTCAGGAAAATCTTTGATTTGGTCTTGAAGCCAAACCATATTGTCTGTCATAATCGGGCAAATCGTTGGGCAGGTCGTAAAGAAGAAATCAGCGACATAAATTTTGCCTTCGTAGTCTTTATGAGAAATGGTTTTTCCGTTTTGATTAGTGAATTCCCAATCTGCAATTTTATGATTGATTTTGATGTGCTCAACGAGGCTGTCAACCAGTTCCGGATTTACATCAGCAGGGGAATAAATAGGTAATGATTTTTTAGGGCTTAAAGCTTTGTAAAACAAAAATATAATAAGAGCAGATAAAAGGAATATCAGTATAAAAAACTTTCGGTAGGCTCTGAAAATCTCTTTCATAAGTTGAAGAATAAAGAAGAGAGACAAAGGTACTCTATTTGGATAGCAAAGTCAAGGTAAAGACTTTAGGAGTGAAAACTTTAAGAATTATCTAACACTTTTGAAAGGTTTTGGCTTTAAACTTCGGATAAACTTAGTTACATTTGTAGAATTCAACCTAAAAAATGAGAAAATGAAATTAAAAACAATAGGACTTATGATGGTAAGCACAGCTGTTTTGACCTCCGTAAATGCTCAGGAGAAACAATCGAAAGAGTCTCACGGAATCAACACTTCTTATATGGATAGAAGTGTAAAACCGAATGATGATTTTTTCAGATTTGTAAACGGAACTTGGTTTGACAATACTGAAATTCCTGCAGACAGAACTCGTTGGGGAAGCTTTGATGAACTTCGTAAAAACACAGACGAAGACGTAAAATCTATTTTACAAGAAGCCATAAAAAGTGGTAAATATGCTTCAAACACAGATCAAGGAAAAGCCATAAGTTACTACAAAACCATTATGGATACGGTAACTCGAAACAAAAACGGAATTACTCCTTTAAAACCGTATCTTCAAAAAATTGATGCCGTTAAAAATGCAGCAGACCTTCAAAAACTACTTGCAGAGATGCAAAGAGAAGGTGGTGGTTTGGGCTTCTTTGGAGTGGGAGTGAGCACAGATGCTAAAAACTCTAACCGAAATGTGGTTTACCTCGGTACAGGTTCTTTAGGTCTTCCAGACAGAGAATATTACGTTTCTGATACGCCTGATAACGTTGAAAAACGAGAAAAATATGTGGCTCACGTAACTAAAATGTTACAATTTTTAGGAGAAAACGAAACAACCGCAAAAGCGAATGCTCAACAAATCTTAGCTTTTGAAACTTCTTTGGCTACTCCAATGCTTGACAGAGTGCAAAGACGTGACAGAAGAAAAACTTATAACCCGTATTCGATTGCTGATTTAGAAAAATTAGCACCTTCTATCAAATGGGGTGAATACTTGAAAACAGTAGGTTTTACTAAACTAGACAGCATTATTGTCTCTCAACCGAATTACATTACAGCTATTGATGAAATCTTTGAAAAAGGAAACGTATCAGACTGGAAAAACTATATGAGATGGACATTGCTTAACGGCTCAACAGGTGCTCTTTCTACTGAAATTGAAACAGCAAGTTGGGAGTTTTACAGCAAAACCCTTCAAGGAGCTTTGAAAGAAAGGCCAAGAGATGAAAAAGCATTGCAAGGTGTAAACGGTTCGCTAGGAGAAGCTATAGGTAAATTATATGTGGAGAAAAAATTCCC
>JBEBUB010000172.1:0-4469 GCA_040393445.1 Flavobacterium beibuense | reverse complement strand
AAAACCAACCGAATCGTTGAAGGCACACGTATTAGAGGTGATATTTTCTCTGTAGCAGATTTTAGACTTGATGGAGAACTTATCGGGAATTTCACTTCTCAAGGAAAACTAGTAATTGGTCCAACCGGAAAAGTAATTGGTAACATTACTTGTAAGAATCTCGATATTGAAGGAACTTATGAAGGCAAACTCGATATTTCTGAACTTTTGACCATAAAAGCAAAAGCCAAAATAAAAGGAGAAGCCTCTGTCGGGAAATTGGCGGTAGAACCAGGAGCTGAATTTATGGCTACTTGTCAAATGAAAGGTTCTGTAAAAAAGCTCAACACTCACGGAAATGACAAATCAACCCCAGAAGAAAAAGCCATATAACAAATGGTTAGCCTTGATTAATATTCCTATTCAAATGGGAATCATTATCTTTTTGTTCTCTTATCTGGGAAAATATTTAGACGAAAATCACCCACATCAAAAAATAGATTACACCAAGCTTTTGATAATTGTTGGTGTATTTCTGGCCATGTATAACGTATATAGACAGGTAAATCAAATCAATAAAAACGACTAATGGCAAAAAAATACAATCCTATTTTTTTAGTAATCCTAAGTGTAATCTTGCTTTTTGCAATTCACAAATCTATCGCACACTTTTCAGGCTGGAACGATATTTTCACTACCTTCCATTATAGTTTAGAGCGACTTTATCTGGCTTTTGGGCTAGCATCTTTGTTGATAATCTTCATTCTTATCAAAGTTAAAGAAAGAAATTTCGACCAAATCGGGATGGCGTTTATGGTTTTAATAACCGTGAAGATGGCAACGTTTTATTTTGTTTTTAAACCCGTAATTACCAACAAAACAGACGATGCTCAATGGGAAAGAACAAATTTTATCATTCTTTTTATGGCTTTTTTGATTTTGGAGACCCTGATTTCAGCGAAAATTCTAAAATCTTCAGAGCCAAAATAATCTGTTGTTGATAATTATCTCTTTTTTTTGATTTTGATATTTTGTCATCTAAAGAAAAAGCATACCTTTGCACAAATTTTAAGAGACCTATAAATTTAAGTACGTCAACATGATGATTGTTACCAAATTTCTACGAATTTCAGCAATATTTACTCTTGCACTTATTCCTTTTTTTGGATTTTCTAATGATACAGAACATTCTCATGCAGAATCTGAACCAAAGGATACTAAAACCGAAATAAAAGAATTTATTGATCATCACCTTCAGGATAATCACGATTTCCACATCACTAGCTGGAAAGGTGCTCACTACGGATTCCCTCTTCCTGTGATTTTATATGACAACGGAGTACATTTCTTTATGTCTTCTGAATTTCACCACGGAGAAACTGTAGCTGAAAGCAACGGAAATTACTACAAACTTTATCACGGTAAAATCTATAAAACCGATGCTGAAGGAACAATTTCTTATGACGAAAACCACAAAGTAACAAACGATAAACCCCTTGATTTCTCTATTACTAAAAACGTAGTAATGATTATCGTAACAGGAATCTTGATGTTACTTTTATTCTCTTCTTTAGCTCGTTCTTATGCTAAAAACGGAGGAATTGCTAAAGGGGCTGGTCGTTTCTTCGAACCAATCATCCTTTATATCAGAGATGATATCGCTATCCCTAACATCGGGAAAAACTATAAAAAATATATGAGCTACTTGCTTACTATATTCTTCTTTATCTGGTTCTTGAACTTATTCGGGCTTACTCCACTAGGAACAAACGTAACCGGAAACATCGCTATCACTTTTGCTCTAGCACTCCTTACTTATTTGATTACAACCTTTACAGGAAATAAAACCTATTGGAAACACATTTTCTGGATGCCAGGAGTTCCGGTTCCAATGAAAATCATCTTAGCTCCAATTGAGTTATTAGGTACGATTATCAAACCTTTCTCGTTGATGATTCGTCTTTATGCGAATATCGTAGCGGGTCACGTAGTACTTATGAGTATTATCGGTTTGATGTTCATATTCAAAAACTGGATTGGTAGCCCACTATCGTTTACTCTAGCTTTTGCTTTGTCATTGCTTGAGTTATTGGTAGCAGCTTTACAAGCTTATATTTTCACGATGTTGTCTGCTTTATACTTTGGAGCTGCAAACGAAGAGCATCACCACGAAGAGCACGAAGCAGCTCATCATTAATAAATTGAATGTTTAATTAAATATATATACATTATGACTATTCCAAACATTGTTGGTGCAGGTCTGATCGTTATCGGAGCTGGTTTAGGTATCGGAAAAATCGGAGGTTCAGCTATGGACGCTATTGCTCGTCAACCTGAGGCTTCTGGTAAAATCCAAACAGCTATGCTTATTGCTGCTGCACTTATCGAAGGTATTGGTTTTGCTGCTCTTTTCGCTGCATAATCAAAAAAAACAAAAATATCAGTTGTAACGGTTGGTTGCAACTGATATTATTAAAAACGTAAAATCATCTTTTTTGATATAAGTATATATGGAAAATTTATTAAATCAGTTTTCGGAAGGTCTTTTCTTTTGGATGTTAATTCTATTTGTTCTTCTTGTTTTCTTGCTTAAAAAATTCGCTTGGAAGCCAATTTTGGATGCAGTAAACGAAAGAGAAGAAGGTATAAGAAACGCTTTGCTTTCTGCTGAAGAAGCTAAAAAAGAAATGCAAAACCTAAAGGCCGATAACGAAAAATTATTGGCTGAAGCTCGTGCTGAAAGAGATGCTATGCTTCGTGAAGCTCGTGAGCTTAAAGAAAAAATGGTTGCAGATGCTAGAGAAGAAGCGCAGGTTCAAGGAGCTAAAATGATTGAGCAAGCAAAAGCTTCAATCGAAAGCGAGAAAAACCAAGCTATGGCAGAACTGAAAAATCAGGTTTCTTCATTATCTTTGGAAATTGCAGAAAAATTGTTGAAAGAAGAATTGTCAAGCAACGAAAACCAAGTGAAATTGGTTAACAAAATGCTTGATGATGTTAAGCTAAACTAATGGATATGTCAAACAGAGCAGCCATAAGATACGCAAAAGCTATTTTGGAACGAGTGCAAGAAAGCAATATGGTTAGTCAAACTAGCGAAGATATGCTTTTGATTGCAAGCACAATCAAATCCAATGCAGAGCTTGACAGTTTTATAAAAAACCAAGTAATTTCTTCTGATGTAAAGCAATCAGCACTACTTGAAGTTTTCTCGGGAGTAAATTCAGAAACAAAACTTCTGATTAGACTTTTGACAGAAAACAAAAGATTAGACATCATCGGATATGTTGCTGAGGCTTTCAATAAGCTATATAACGATATGAGTGGTGTTGAAGTAGTTCAAGTAACTACTGCCCTACCGCTTACAGCTGACCTTGAAACTAAAGTTTTGGCTAAAGCCAAAGAATTTACAAGCAAATCAGTTGTGATTGAAAATATTGTTGACACTAATATCATCGGAGGATTTATCCTTAGAGTTGGTGACAAACAATATAATGCATCGGTTGCCAACAGGCTTACCGCTTTAAAAAGAGAATTAGTGAACTAGTTTATATCACACTTTATAGTGTTTAAATTATAAAAAAATGGCAGAGATCAAACCGGCTGAAATATCAGCAATACTAAAAAAACAATTATCTGATTTCCAATCAGGTGCTACATTGGAAGAAGTAGGAACAGTACTTAATGTAGGAGACGGAATTGCCCGTGTTTACGGACTTTCAAACGTGCAGTACGGAGAGCTTGTTGAGTTCGACAACGGAATGGAAGGAATGGTTCTAAACTTGGAAGAAGACAACGTAGGGGTTATTTTGTTCGGTTCTTCTACCGGAATTAAAGAAGGTTCAACTGCGAAAAGAACAGGACGTATCGCTTCACTTAAAGTTGGTGAAGAAATGGTAGGTCGTGTAGTGAACACTCTAGGACAACCAATCGATGGTAAAGGCCCTATTGGTGGAACTCTTTATGAAATGCCTTTGGAAAGAAAAGCACCTGGAGTTATCTTCCGTCAACCAGTAACTGAGCCATTACAAACAGGTATCAAATCTGTAGATGCTATGATCCCAGTAGGTAGAGGACAAAGAGAGCTTGTTATCGGTGACCGTCAGACAGGTAAAACTACGGTTTGTATTGATACCATCTTAAATCAAAAAGAATTTTACGATGCAGGAAAACCTGTATATTGTATCTATGTAGCTGTTGGGCAAAAGGCTTCAACTGTTGCTAATATCGCTAAAACTTTGGAAGAAAAAGGAGCAATGGCTTATACGATTATCGTAGCTGCAAACGCTTCTGACCCTGCTCCGATGCAGGTATATGCTCCAATGGCAGGTGCTGCAATCGGAGAGTATTTCCGTGACACAGGTCGTCCTGCACTTATCATCTATGATGATTTGTCTAAACAAGCGGTTGCTTATCGTGAGGTGTCTTTGCTACTTAGAAGACCACCAGGACGTGAGGCTTACCCTGGAGACGTATTCTATCTTCACTCT
>JBEBUB010000171.1:0-4491 GCA_040393445.1 Flavobacterium beibuense | reverse complement strand
CCCGAAGGTTAGTGCTTTTCAGAGATAAATGAAAAAAGCTTGGTACTTAATTAAAAGTCTTTTCTAAGGCAAGAGCACTCGGGAACAAGATGTTGTTCTCTATATGAATGTGCTTGTGCAAGTCCTGCTCAAACTCTTCGAGCATCAAAAAGGCCGTACGATAAGTGTTACATCCGTCTGCCGGAGGAGTGTAATTATCAGTAAGTCGGGCAATTTCTCTAAAACGTTCGCCCTCGGTGTCGTGTTCGTCTTTCATCATTTCGATAGGGTTTTCTACGGTGCCAAACTGAGGTCTTTCGAGCGTTCTGCCTGTAATTCTGGCATTCACCATTTTACGAACAAACGGAAACAATATCAGTTCTTCTTTCTTTAAGTGAGCGGCCAAATCCTGAGCCGATTCCGTAAACAATCTGTTGATTTCAAACAATTCCGGATGTCTTTCTCCGTGTACTTTGCAAAGCTTATGCAAGAAGGCCAACAGCACCGGAGTTTTGTCTTCGATATAGCGGTGATGGGTTTTCTCTACATAATCTGCCAACAAATCAAGGGGCCATGATCTAAAGTCGATAGAACCGCCTTCTGTTTTCTGAAGGATTTCTTCCAGTTCTCGTCTAAGCTCTTGAGCGTTGAACGATTTCTTTTCGCTCACTTCTTCTATGGTTCGGTTACCTCTGCAGCAAAAGTCAATCCCTAGTTTAGAGAAGAGTGCTGCGGTTCTGAAATCGTGTGCTACGATTTCGCCTATGGTGGTGTTTTCTGTGATATTCATAATACTTTGTTTTTGTTATTCAACAATAATAGTCCCCCTCATCATAGCATAATGCCCGGGAAAAGAACAAAGGAATTCATAGGTTCCTGCCTCAGTAATAGTGAATTCAATCGTGTCAGACTCTCCACCGCCAATTACTTTGGTGTGAGCAATCACATTGCCTTGCTCTGCTTCAGGAATATAATCGGTTGCGGCTGCTGTGGCAGCTAGTTCGGCAAAGGCTTTTAGGTCAGTACCTGACTTTAGTATCACAAGATTGTGTCCCATGACATTTTTAGCCATCTTTCCGATGTGTTTCAAGGTCAGCACGATGGGTTCGCCCACAGGTACTTTGAGTTCTTTGGTGTTGAACTGCATTTGGTCATTACTCTCGATAGTTGCTTTAAATCGAGTGTCTTCTATAGTAGTTGCTTCATGTTGATGCTCAGCCGGAGGTGGCGTACTCTCTACGGTGTTTTTTGAATTGTCTTTACAAGCTCCCATTAATACGACTAACCCTACTAGAGCCAGACTTTTGAATGTGTTTTTCATGATGTTATTTTTTTAATTATTAAATACGGAATAAAACCAATGCAAAGCTAATTATACTGAGAATCTTTATTTTATGACTGTAATCATAAAGCAATTTTTTTATAATTTTTCACAAAATATGATTTAAGTCATAAAATGACATATACGGTTAGGGGTACATTTGCCATAAATAAATCATTAAACTAAGAACCATGAAAAAAGCAGTAACATTAGCAGTATTATCCTTCTTTATTATCTCATGTGGTAAAAAAGAAAATTCGGGCGGTGATTTCTCTACTTCAAAAGAAGAGACTACTACAACCACTACTTCAGATTATGACCCGAACAGAGGATTAGGAAAGTATGAAAACGTAGAAATTTCTGCCACTTTAGATACTGAGTTGGCAGCAGCAGGAGAAAAGGTAGCAGGAACAAAGTGTATGTCTTGCCACAAGTTGAACAGCGAGCGATTAGTAGGCCCGGGATGGGAAGGAGTAACCAAAAGAAGAACTCCGGAGTGGATTATGAACTTTATCACTAATCCAGACCCAATGATTGATCAAGACCCTGAATTACAGGCACAGCTTGAAATTTGTCTGGTTCGTATGCCCAACCAATCTGTTTCAGATGATGAAGCCCGTCAGATTTTCGAATATATGCGTAAGAACGACGGTGTACAATAACAATTTAAAACAACAACTTAATTTTTTTATCTATGAAAAACAGGGTAATACAGACAGTTTCAGTTTTGGCTGTCCTGATGTTCTTTGGTGCTTGCAAGCCCAAAACATCATCTGATTCGGTTAGCGGAGATGTAGCTCAAAAGGCTTATATAGCTCCGGGGCAGTACGATGAGTTTTATAATTTTGTTTCCGGTGGTTTCAGCGGGCAACTTAGTGTTTATGGGCTTCCGTCAGGACGACTCTTTAGAGTAATTCCGGTTTTTTCGGTTGATCCGGAAAAAGGTTGGGGTTATAGTGAAGAGACAAAACCAATGCTCAACACCTCACACGGTTTTGTGCCTTGGGATGACCTTCACCACACAGAGATGTCTCAAACCAACGGAAAGATAGACGGAAGATGGGTTTTCGGGAATGCTAATAACACTCCGAGAATTGCCAGAATCGACCTGAAAACATTCAAAACAGCTGAGATTATTGAGCTTCCGAACAGTGGAGGTAATCACTCTTCGCCTTTTATTACAGAGAATACAGAATATGTAGTAGCAGGAACACGTTTTAGCGTACCGGCAGACTATAGTGACGGAGACGTTCCGATTGATACCTATAAAGAAAATTTCAAAGGACACATCTCTTTCGTAAGCGTAGATAAAGAATCAGGAGCAATGGATTTGGCTTTCCAAATCGTAACTCCGGGAGTTAACTTCGATTTGAGCCATGCCGGAAAAGGCAAATCTCACGGATGGTTCTTCTTCTCTTGCTACAACACAGAACAAGCCAATACACTACTTGAGGTGAATGCTTCTAAAAACGATAAAGACTTTATCATGGCGGTAAACTGGAAAAAAGCAGAAGAATATATCAAAGCCGGAAAAGGTAAAAAACAAAAAGTGAAATATGCTCACAATACTTGGGATGAACACACTCATACCGGAAAGTCTGAATTCAAAACAGAAGTATTAGTTCTTGATGCTTCAGAACTAAAAGATATCTGTTATATGATTCCGTGTCCGAAATCTCCTCACGGATGTGACGTTGACCCAACCGGAGAATATATCGTTGGTAGTGGTAAATTGGCAGCTCTTATCCCTGTATTCAGCTTTGATAAAATGGTAAAAGCTATCGAAAATAAAGCTTATGAAGGAGATTTCTCAGGAATTAACGTATTGAAATATGACGAAGTACTTCACGGGGAAGTTCAAAAACCGGGTCTTGGACCATTACATACTGAGTTCGACGGAAAAGGAAATGCTTATACTACTATGTTCGTTTCTTCAGAAGTGGTGAAATGGGATATCAAAAGCCTTCAGGTATTAGACAGAGTGCCAACTTATTATTCTGTAGGTCACTTGTGTATTCCTGGTGGAGACAGCAAAGAACCATTCGGGAAATACTTAATCGCTTATAATAAAATCACTAAAGACCGTTATTTGCCAACAGGGCCTGAATTGTGTCAAAGTGCTCAAATCTATGACATCTCAGGAGACAAAATGCAACTTATCTTAGACTTCCCGACCATCGGTGAGCCTCACTATGCACAAGCAGCTCCGGCAGAGTTAATCATGAACAATGGCCAGCTTAAGTTCTATGACATCAATCAAAACAATCACCCTCAGGCTATCAAGAATGAGAAAGACGTAAAAGTAGTTCGTGAAGGAAATAAAGTTCATGTATATATGACTGCTATTCGTTCTCACTTAGCTCCTGATAACATCGAAGGAATCAAAATGGGTGATGAAGTTTACTTCCACGTAACTAACCTAGAGCAAGATTGGGATGTTCCTCACGGATTCGCAATCAAAGGAGCAGACAATGCAGAGGTATTGATTATGCCGGGTGAAACAACAACTCTAAAATGGGTTCCGGATAGAGTAGGAATCTTCCCTTACTACTGTACAGACTTCTGTAGTGCGCTACACCAAGAAATGACAGGTTATTTGAGAGTTTCTCCTGCAAACAGCAATGTCCCTATTTCATGGAAACTTGATAATATAGTCTCATCAGAGAAAAAATAAATTAGATAGAAAAAAGGGGGCAAAGTAAATTTTGTTCCCTTTTTTATCAAACATAAAAGGATGAAAAATATTAAGTTATATTTGTTAGGATTATCGCTCTTCACTTTCGGATTGTTTTCTTGTAAGAATAACACGACCGAAGCCATTCAAGTAGATAATCAACATACCGAAATCGTTACGACAACAAATGAAGAAGAACTCATGCTCAATAATGGCAATAAATGGCAAGTGAGCGAAGCCATGAAGCCTTATATACAGCACGGAGAAATGTTGGTAGTAGAATACATAAACAGTGGTGCCACAGATTACCAAACCTTGGCAACCCAACTAATAGAACAAAACAGCTTACTGATTAAAAGCTGTACGATGACAGGCTCAGCACACGATGAACTACACAAATGGTTACATCCGCATTTAGACTTAGTTAAGGAGCTTGAAGTAGCCCCTTCGACTGAGCAAGCCCAAGCCATCATAAAAAACTTACAGGTTTCGTATCAAACCTATTCAGAGTTTTTTG
>JBEBUB010000170.1:0-4608 GCA_040393445.1 Flavobacterium beibuense | reverse complement strand
ATCGGCGCCGCGCCCTATTGCAGATCGAACAAACGCCCCGGCTGCACGCCGAGCGCGTCCGACAGCTTCACCAAGAACGCCAAGCTGGGGTTTTCCTCGCCGCGCTCGATCCCGGCGAGATAGCGCATAGCCATGCCGGCCTCGTGGGCGAGCGCCTCCTGGCTCAGCCCCTTGGCCTTCCGCAATCGCCTGATATTCGCGCCGACTCGATCTTCCCACCGCATCGCTGCATGGGCGCCGACAGCCGCGTTCTGCTCCAGGAACTATCTTGCCTAACTTTCTGGCAACGCTTGATAGGCAAGATAGAACCCATTCAGAAGGAGTCGGGCATGTCCGAGCGGTATCGTATTCGTATGGTTCAAATCGCGATGGCGGGGGCCGTCGCCGTCGCCTCCATCGGCATAGCCTCACCCAGCAGCGCCAAAGGAAATCCGGAAACCTGCGCCTACAGAGAGGCGCGATTGGCGCAGGCCTGCCGCACCGATCCAGACATCCGCCAATTCCTGCGCGATCCGGCAAACGCGGGCATAGAGACCTACATGGCGATCCCGCCTGTCGTCCGTGGCTGGGAACCCGGCGAAGAGGAAATGGTGCTCGGGATGCTGCGGGGACAACCGCAACGCCAGCCGGTGCCTTCCACCGCCTTGCAGAACGCCCCGGTCGGCGGGCCGATGGCCCGGATCGATCGCCTGGCATCCGGCGAGTATGACCGTCAGATCGCGGCTGAGCGCGCCCGCACGCCGAGAGTGAACTGGTCTACGGCTCAAATCCGCACCGCAGCCCGCAGCGCCGTCACAGATCAACTGCGCGATCCCGGCTCCGCGCAATTCCGGAACGTCCGGCGGCATGTGAACAGCCTCGGGACGACGACCTTCTGCGGCGAAGTGAACAACCGCAACGCTTACGGCGGCATGACGGGCTTCAGGCGCTTCAGTTCCGGCGTGACAGATCGCGGTGAAGCGTCCGCCACCATCAATGACCAAGGCGGGATCGTGGGCGCGGCATTCGAAGTTGTCTGGGAACGGACGTGCAGCGGCGTCACGGGAACGGCCACACAGTTCTGACAGCCTCCGAAGCCATCGGCGCCGCTTGACCTCAATCAGCGGCGCCGACTGAAGGCGTTCCGCACCCCTTCCATATGATCAGGGCAGTGGTGGCCATAGACACGGCGGATCAGGGCTTCGCTGGTGGACGTGAACCCCGCCACATCCCAGGTCGACACGCCCTCCCGCAGCAGCCAGGTGATGCAGGTATGCTTGAGCGTGTGCGGCGTGACGTCGTCATCCAGTTGGGCGAGCCGGCGAGCGGACTCAAAACCTGTCTTCTGGCGCTGAATGATCTCGCCGGCGTATTCGCAAGGGCCGTGGATCGTCAGCCGGTGCCAGCGCAGCAGATGCGGCAGCAAGCGATTGGGAATGGCGCAGGGACGACGCCGCTTGCGCGTCTCGCGCTCCGACTTGCCGCGCCGATAGATGCGATTGTCCTGAAGATCGACGGAGCCGGCGTCCGCATTCCGCGTCCAGCGCAGGCTCAGAACCGCTGCGTGGCGCGTGCCCGTGTACAGGGCGATCAGGATGAAGCGGGCGACATGATAATTCGGCGCGGCAACCCTCTTCCAGCCGGTCGCGCGCCCGCTGCGATCAAAGCCTTCAGGCGCGAACCCCAGCGCGCCCCGGATCAGGCGCGCCGCCTCGTCGCGCGTCAGCCAGCGCGCCTCCTGGAGTTCTATGGTGGGCTTCAGCACAGGGATCGGCCGGTCCATCCGGCCGGCCTTCCAGGCGTAGTTCAGCGCCGCAGACAAGGTGTCCAATTCGCGCTTGGCGGTCGCCTCCGTCACAGGGCGCTTGCCGATAGCGCCTCGGGTGCGCGCACGCACATAGGCCTTGCAGCTTTCGGCGTTGACCCCGTCGCAGGTCAGGTCCCCGAAATGCGCGACCAACCAGACCACATGGACAGCTTCAGGCCCACGATGATCGTCACGCAGGTTCTCCAGGTAGTAGGTCAGGCAGTCGGCGACGGCGATGCGCCGAGGATCGCCGTCGCCAAACTCGGGCGTGTGTTTGGCCGCTACGTCGCGCGCAAGGGCTTCCTCCGCCTCTGCCTGGCGATCAGGGCCGCCGCCCGGGCGGACCTCAAGTCCACGGTCGCGGATGACATAGACGGCCGGACGTCCGGCACGGCGACGGAGACACAGGCGGACGGGTTCGGCGTGACGCGGCAAAGCCTTCTCATTTCGTCGATGGCGTTAAGGGTGGTGAAGTCGCGGCCCCCGATGCGCTCAATCACAAGCAGGCCCTTGCGGTGCTGCTTCTTGAGCGTAGCGCCGCTGACAGCGCCATCAGGGAAGGCCAGCCGGGCGGCGGTCGCCAGCAAAAGCGGGGCATGGGGATCAACATCCGCGCTGGATCGCCTCACCTTCCCTGCCGGGGGCCCGTGATCTCGCCTGATTTTCATCCGTCGACTCCAACAAAGACATCTTCACGCGCCGCCAGAACAGCCTGGCAGCGGTTGATGGTCCTCCGTCGTCGTCTCCCAAGATGTAGGAAGCAGGCTTCAGAACGTCAAGCCTGGCCCGCAATATAACTTATTGCTTTGTAAAGGAATGTTCCGCGTTAACGCGGCCAATCCGCCTTCTGGAATGCCTTATCCAGGAAGGCCGCCACCTTCGCCCACTCCGCGCCTACACGACCTTCCTGCGCCGCCTTGCGTCGAACCTCGGCCAACAGAAGTTCCCGCTCAAGGTAGGCCGCCAACTGGGCGTAGTCCTTACGGCGCTGGTCCACGGACCGGACAGCGTGCTGAATCAGTCCTTCGACATCCAGCGCCCCCTTGAGCCGGTTCGCCTTGTCGGAGATCACGCGCGTATTGCCTCGGACATAGCCAAGGCCGGGCCGGATGCGATCCAGCGACGGCGAATACGCCGAGCGCATCTCGCCGATGACGATCGGCACGCCCAAGGCAGGGCAAACCGTCGGCACGACGATGTCGCTCACACGCAGATTGAACGACAGGCCGCGCCGAGCCGCGCGTTGACGCGCCCGGCTGTGCAAGGCGACAGCCGGATTCAGCCGCCGCTGCGCCTTGAGGTAGCCGCGCATATAGGCGGCGTTGCAGGCGAGGCAGGTCGCGCGTTGGAGACGCTCGCCATGAATGGGGCAGACAGGGTTAGGCGGATCATAAACCGACATGTAAGACTCCTTCTTCAGAATGAGTCCACGAATTCAAACTTGGTCTAAAGAGTCAAATTGAATCCATGAGCATGCCGCGAACGAAGCCGGCCGACCATCCCACCGGCGCGCACTTGCGCGCCGCCCGAGGCTTGGTGAACATGTCCGTGCTGGACTTGGCCGAGCGCACCGGATTAGCGCCCAACACGATCAAGCGCGCCGAGGGGGACAACGGGCCAGCGCCGGTCAATACGGCGAACGCCAAGCTGATGGTGGCGACACTTCAGGCTGCCGGAGCGGTCTTCCTGCCGGCCGAAGGCGACATGGGCGCCGGCGTGCGGCTGGCGACACCCTCGCAGCCGGCCCTGACGCGGCGTCGGTCCCGCGCAAACCCGATCGATGCATCGACCTGACACACAATAAGTCTCAATTGTGGCAAACAGGTTTTATCGGCCGGAGTCACGTTTCCCGAACAGGGCAGATCAAGCGATGGTTGATTTCTTTGACATTTTCTGCGCGAGCGAAGCCGTTTGGAGTCACGAAATCCGTTGTGCAGCGCAGCAATTCGCCAAGTTTGGGCGGGTTCAGAACGCAGCAAAAGGAGTCACGTTTTCCAAAACTCTTGAGATCGTTGAGGATTTTTCGGCGATTTGGAAGTGAGTCACGTTACGCACCAACGATGACTCGGTTGGGGGGCGAATTCTGCGCCTCGGAGACGCTCAGACCGGAGGTAGGGGCGCGGCAGGGGCTGGGGGGTTCACCCCCAGCCGCGCCCCGGAACATCCATGGACCGCATCTTGCTTAACCTCTGCGGTTAACAAAGGAGCGCGCAGCCATGGAGTATGAAAGGTCCGCCAAGGGCATCACCTACCGAGGGATACGCCGCGCTTTTAGAGACGAAGCGAACGCGAACCCCGATGTCGTGACCTACATCGACAAGGCGCTGGGCGGCGGTTTCATCAACCTGTCCCACGGCGCCTTCATGAAGAACCAAGGCGACGACCTTCACCTGATCGTTCAGCGTCCTGACGACAGCGAAGGACGGGTCGCCCTTTATGTCCAGATCGATCAGATCATCGCCAAGGGCGTGATCGACCTCGAGGCCAAGCCGAAGGTGAAAAAGCACCGCCAAGGCGATCGCCGGCTGGTCACCCTCGCGCCGCAAGTCTGGTTCCATCACACAGGGAACGCCGGGGAGGCGGAAAACGGTCTGACGTTCGAAAAGCTGATGAAGGTCGCATCTCCGAGGTTCGCTCAGGCCCTTGAAGCCGGCATCGAACGTGCGGACCGGACCTTCACCGAAATGATGAAGCCGAAGCTGCACTGGCCATGGTGGTAGCCATCCCCCCTCTCCGCTCTAGCGCGCCCCGCGCGGCTAAGGCTCTTCCGCCTATTGGCGCAGGCCGATCCGGACTGTCTTCCTGCCGGCGAGATCGCAGAC
>JBEBUB010000169.1:0-4620 GCA_040393445.1 Flavobacterium beibuense | reverse complement strand
AAAAATATATTCTTGACCAATATGTCATGAAAGGAAAAAAAACAATGTGGCTTGTAGATAAAGTGGGGTTCGACCTAGATAGTCTTCAAAACAATTCACAGCAGAATGTGGCTCTTTCACTAGATTTGAATCTTGATGATATGTTGTTCAAATATGGTGTGAGAATCAATTATAATTTAATTCAAGATTATCTTTCGATTCCTATTACTTTAAAAGACGAAAACGGACAAGACCTTCCGCTTGATTGGTGGTATTCGCTAATGGTTCCGTCTAAAGAAAATCACCTGATTAACAGAAATGTAAACGTAGTTAAACTGGAATTTGCCAATGCTATCGATACGTTAGAAAACGGAATCAAAAAAACAGTTCTGCTAGAGTCGTCTGAAATGTCGAGAAAAGTTGGAGTGCCTCACCCGATTAGTTTGTTTCAGTTTCAAGGTCTTGAACCTTTTGCCGGAGAACCAAGCATAACAGGAGTTTTACTGGAAGGAAATTTTACTTCGACCTATAAAAATCGTGTAAAACCATTTGATTATCCTGACCAAAAAGATGATGGAGTTGACAATAAAATGATTGTGTTTTCTGACGGAGATATTGTGAATTACATGTATGCCAACAAGAAATTCTTGCCAAACGGCTATGATATCTGGACACAACAAGTTTACGGAAATAAAGATTTCCTGATGAATGCCGTTCATTATTTGCTTGATGATTCAGGAATTATAAACATCAGAGCAAAAGAAGTAAAACTTGCCTTTTTTGATAAAGATAAAGTAAGAGAAAAATATACTCAATCACAGGCGATTACAGTAGGGCTACCTATTCTGCTATTGACTGTTTTTGGTGTTGTTTTTAATTACTTACGAAAGAGAAAATATACTCGAAAATTCTAATAAAAAATAAACCCCTTTCAAACGAAAGGGGTTTATTTTTGAGACTATTTAAATAGATTATTTTTTATAGTGAACTTCAACATCAGTCATAAGACCTCCTGTATCCTCGTCACTTAATTTTATTACTAACTTCGAGCTGGTTAATGTAACAATTGTTGCTGTTGTTTGTTCTCCTCCAGCAGTTTGTGTCAAAGTTAATTCATTTCCATTTTTTACCCAAGTTCCGAAGTCTTCAAAAAGTTCACAGGCTGAGTTGTATTCTCCATAAACAAAACCTCCATTGCTTTTATACTCTGAATAGTCTTTATTAGTAGCACAATCATGTGTATAGGCTTGTTCCATTCTTTGTCCGAGAAATGTATAAACAGTTTTTTCAGCATACCATTTACCTACAAGATCACTTGATGATGAACCACCGTTATCATCACTGCTACAAGAAATTAAACTTGTTCCTACAAGAGCAACACTTACAAATAATAGAAAGATTTTTTTCATTTTAATTTTTTTTTATGGTTAACGGCTGCAAAGAAAATCAAAAAATGTGAATTAACAAATTTTTAATAAATTTTGACTCTCGTATATTTTTTCTTTTTTTAAAAAAATTTCATTTTGAAGTCATTTTACGATATATTTGTGCTCAGAACGAAATAACAGAAAACAAATGAAATTTATAGTATCAAGTTCACTTTTATTAAAGCAGTTACAAGTGTTGAGCGGAGTAATCAACACCAACAACACCCTGCCTATTTTAGATAACTTTTTGTTTGAACTCGACAATAATAAACTTACGGTAACGGCTTCTGATTTAGAAACTACGATGTCTGCCGTTTTGGAAATTGATTCAGAAAGTCAAGGAAACATTGCTGTTCCTGCCCGTTTGCTTTTGGAAACGCTAAAAACTTTTGCAGAACAACCGCTTACTTTTACCGTTGAAGATAATAATACTATCGAAATCAGCTCAAATTCAGGGAAATATGCTTTGGCTTATGCAAACGGAAATGAATTTCCGAAAGCAACCTCATTAGAAGATGCTTCAAAAAATGCTATTCCTGCTGAGGTGTTGGCAACAGCTATTAGCAAAACTATTTTTGCTGCAGGAAATGATGATTTAAGACCTGTGATGTCTGGAGTGTTTTTTCAGTTCTCTACAGAAGGACTTATTTTTGTAGCTACCGATGCTCATAAATTAGTAAAATATTCCCGTACGGATATTCAGGCCAATCAATCAGCTGAGTTTATCATGCCTAAAAAACCGCTGACTATTTTAAAAAATATTCTAGCTGTGTCTGATAGTGAAGTAATCATCGAATATAACGAATCAAACGCTGTTTTCTCGTTTGATAACTATATTTTGACGTGTCGTTTGATTGACGGAAAATACCCGAATTATGAAGCGGTTATCCCGAAAGAAAACCCAAATAAACTGTTGGTAAACCGAAATCTGTTTTTGAACTCCGTTCGTAGGGTTTCGATTTTCTCAAGCAAAACCACACACCAAATCCGTTTGAAATTAGCAGGAACAGAACTTAATATTTCTGCTGAAGATATCGACTACTCAAACAAAGCAAACGAAAGACTTACTTGTGACTATCAAGGAGACGACCTAGAAATAGGCTTTAATTCACGTTTCTTGTCTGAGATGTTAACTAACCTTACCAGTGACGAAATCTCTTTAGAAATGTCACTTCCGAACCGTGCAGGAGTACTTACTCCGGTTGATGGTCTTGACGAAGGAGAAACTGTTACGATGCTTGTAATGCCTGTGATGCTAAACAATTAATCGTTTTTAATATTCATAAAAAAAAGGAGGTCATTTTCATGACCTCCTTTTTTAGTTTAAACTATTTTATTCTGTTATTTGAAGTTCTTCTAAGAGCGAATTCAATTCGGTGCTATCCATATTTTGAAGCATGTTCATAATAGAGTCTTCTTCTATACTGCTATCCAAACCGCTAGGCTCATCTTTAGTGTCAAGCCTAGCTTTGAATTTAGCATTATACTGGTTGAAAATCGGGATATGCTTTTCGTAAGTTTCCGTGTCTTCTGCATCTCTCATCTGCAACAACAAGTTTCTGTATAGCTCTGTTGTTCTGTAAACTTCAGACAAATAAGCACTTTGCAAATTGAAATCCAAACTTTCGAAATAAAGAATTTCTTCTTGGTATTTCTTGATAATCTTTTCACTCAACTCACGGGCTTTTTCTGTTTCGCCTATAATGTAATAAGCCTCAATAAATGATTCTACCATTTCGTATTGTCCGAAAAGTTCAATAGGCATCTTTTCCATTGCCAAATCAATCACATTTTCGGCTTTATCGTATTTGTTTTCTTCGATAAGCTGCTCTACCAATCGTGACATATATAAACGGTAAGAGAAAGCATTTCTACGAGTTTCTACATCATGATAAACATTTGAGTCTCCGCTTCCGCCCCAGAACCAACCTTGACGGGTTCCGTTTTCGTAAGATTTATCTACAATAATATTGTACATTTTTTCGGTATCGATTCTGCCCATCTGAATGGTTCCGCTATTTTTCGGAACCGGAGTTTTGATAGGCACCAACTGGAAAATCATTCCGTCTAATTGAAGATAATCTTTCATCCAAACGAAATCTTCATCATCCCAGGCTCCTCCGGAGAAATAAATTGGTCTTTCCCAATTATTGTTCGCAATGATATCCAACATCATCAATCTATGGATGTAAATCGCTCCGCCTTTTGCTTTGATATCTACGTCGATATAAGGTAAGATTTTATCTGCATCTTTCTCTTTTACGATTCCGTTTTTCAATACATTTTCACGGTTTACAGGAATACGGATTTTATTGGTTGGATAAGTATGCAATCTTTGACCATTTCTAAGTTCCATATAAGTTCTTGGGTCATCAGAGTGAATAAACTCCAAGAATTGGTCAATCGAAATTCGCTCACTCATTCGACTTGGTCGATATACAATACCTTCTAACTTTCCTCCAGAATACTGATGGTGTTCAAACGAAATTGGCAAGCCTTCAGATTCGTAGGCTTTGGCTTTCATTTGGTCAATATACCAATCTGTTACTAAAAGGGCCGTACAAACCACTCTTACATCAGTTCTGTAGCCTTCTACTTCTTGTAAATACCAAAGCGGGAACGTGTCGTTATCTCCGATAGTGAATATTATTGCATTTTCGTCACACGAATCTAAATATGCTTTAGCAGAAGCTAGTGCCGTATATTTTCCGCTACGGTCATGATCGTCCCAGTTTTGAGAACCCATCACTACCGGAACAGCCAAAAGAGCAACTCCTACCACAACCGGAACTGTCATTTTTGAATTCCATTTTTGACAGACAAAATCATATACAGCATACACTCCGAAGGCAATCCACATCGCAAAAACATAGAAAGCACCTACCACAGCATAATCACGCTCTCTTGGTTCAAAAGGTCTTTCGTTCAAGAAAATTTTCAAAGCAATTCCCATAAAAAGGAACAAAGCCAAGAGCACATAGAAGCTCTTCCAATCTTTTCGAGCATGGAAAACAAGCCCGATTACAGCAAAAATAAACGGCAGCATGAAATAGACATTTCTACCTTTATTTTCTTTCATATCTGAGGTAAGTTGGCTCTGATTACCAAGTCCTAAAACCTTATCATCGATAACGTTGATTCCAGTAATCCAGTTTCCGTTTAGCATGTCGCCTTTCCCTTGAATATCGTTCTGACGACCAGAGAAATTCCACAT
>JBEBUB010000168.1:0-4621 GCA_040393445.1 Flavobacterium beibuense | reverse complement strand
GGTTTATCTTATTTCTGATGCAAAATTCCGACTTCTATTCGGGGTGTACAGTTACATTGGTTACAGAAGGGAAAAAAGATAAGAGTATTAAGCGGTAAGGCAAAAATTAAGATTGTTTTTGCTGTGGCTTAATCAGAGAAAATAAAAGCCCTCCCATTACAGAACCGTAAAGCGTGCTACTTGTCGGATTGGATGTAATGGCACAACTTCCCGTGATGCATCCGACATATTTCCAATACAGATAGCCTACAACAGATCCGAGAAGTATTCCCGCAAAAACCAATATATTCTTTTTGATGAAATTCATTTTTTAAAATTTAGTTCAATTTAATTTTCCAAATTCCTCTGAAATCGCCCATTTTGTAATTGATTGCCTTGTCTTGTGGGTATTTCAGGTTAATGAGTTCTAATGTTTCGGGAGAAATGTCAGATGTTTTATTTCCGTGGCACATCAGGCAGGTTGGCATTCCCAATGGAATTGATTTGTAATAATAAACCGAATTGTCTTCCTGTAAAACCAAATGCTTATTTTCGGGATTGTTTTGTAATGCTGACCACGCTTTTTTGTCTGTTTCGGATTGAAGTGCATTTTTTGGATTTCGGTTTTTATCGGTTAATCTCCAAATTTTTGTTGAAAATTCATTCGATACGGAATCCGTTAGGAAAATGGCTTTTTCACTACAAAAACCGACAGCTCCGACCGTTCCGCTTTCCTGAATTTTTCGAGCAACATTCGACAACAAAACCATTTGAGTTTTGTTGGAAATGCTATCTCCTAAAGCTAAATAATACTCTTTTTCCGAAAGGCTTAATTCTTTAGAATTATTACATCCGACAAGGAAAAAGAATATCAATATTATTGTAAAATATTTCATTTTATTTCTTCGTAATGGATTTCATCCTGTTGTTTTTTGTCGTTTTTAGTAGGAGGTATTGCACAGTTTCCCGTAGTACAACATCCCACATTCAGCAAAGGCATCAAAGAGAATAATCCTCCCATCAACACAAACATCCACTCTCTGTATATGAATCCCTGAACTACAATAAAAATTCCCATAGCTAAACGTAGGATTCGCATAAAATTCCAGTTTCTTAAATAGTTTTTCATCTTAACTCATTTTTCCGACAGCACAACTCACATACGATTTCGCTTTTTTGAGCAATGTGTTATTTCCTTTTTCGGGATAGCCTAAATCAGACAAGATTTTTACCAGCTTTTCCCTTTCTGTAGTTGATTCCACTTCAATAGTTTCGGTTTCTTTGTCAATAGATACTTCCGAAACTCCTTCAATTTTTGTCAATGCGTTTTTGATGCTGTTCATACAGCCTCCGCATTTTATGTTTTCAACTTCAATGATGTGTTGCATAACGTTATTTTTTAATGGCTAAAATTCTGATAACGGACGCTTTTCCGATATGGTACATTCCTTCGTTTAATTCGGTTTCGGTCTGAAAGGCTTCCTGAAATTCAAAACCTTTAAAATCCGATTTGAATTCTTCCAAGTCATATAACATATCTACATCTTTTGGACCTCCTGCTTTTGGATTTTCTTTCTGGAACCCGATATGATTTTTACTGAATCCTTCGACAATCAAAGTTCCGTTTTTTTTGAGTAATAAAGCTAATTTCCGATGAAAGTCTTTTCTTTTTTCCTTCGGAAAATGAGCAAAAATCAATACCAAAGCATCAAAAGATTCTTTTTTGTAAGGGATATTTTCCATATCCGAAACCAGATAATCGATTTCGACTTCTTTTTTCAGAGCCAATAATTCTGCTTTGTTTTTTCCTTCCTGACTTTGGTCGAAAGCATAGGAATCCCAACCTAATTTGGAAGCATAAACAGCATTTCTTCCTTCTCCCTCACAAGCAAACAGAATCTTTCCGACAGGAATGGTTTTCAGTTTTTCTTTGAGGTATTCGTTGGGAAGCTCTCCGTAAGCAAAATCCGATTGGCTGTATCGTTCGTTCCAGAATTCCTCCATTACTTATTTTTTTCAACAGCAGATTGTACACTTCTCCAACCTCCTCCGTTAATGACATTGTTGAAACCGTTTCTCTCCAGAATGCTTTTTGCCTGACCGCTTCGCATTCCGCTTGCACAGAAAACGACAATAGTTTTGTCTTTTTTTAGTTTTGCCAACTGACCCGATAATCTGTCCAACGGAATATTTACAGAACTTTTTACACTTCCCATAGAGAATTCTCCCTGAGAACGTACATCAACCAAAACAGCTCCATTTTTAAGAGCTTCTGATAATTTTTCGGAACTTCTTCCGAATAGATTTTTAAAGAATCCGAACATATATTATAAAATTTCAGGGTTAAGAATTACTTCTGTTTTCATCGAATTGGTAACCAAACAAGCCATTTTGGTTTTTCCCATAACTTTTAAAGCTTTTTCGGTATCCGTATCGGGATTTTCCAAAGTTACAACAGGTTGAATAACCGCTTCGGTAATTTGGTATTTTCCTTCTACAATTTCTAATTTACAAACCGTTTTGCACGAAAATTTTTTAAATGACAATTTGGAGTTTTCAGCTATTGCCAGAAAAGTAGTCATATAACAGCTACTGATAGCTGCTGTATAAAAATGTTCGGGAGACCAGATATTTGGTACTCCATTCTGAAATTCGGGAGGAGTGGCACATTCTATTTTTTGGTCTAAAACAGTAGAGGAGAGAACACCTTTTCTACCTTGGTTCCACTGAACGCTTACATCGTAATAATGTTCTTTTGACATAACATATATTTTAAAAATTGAAGATTTTACTCCGACAAAGTTCATTCAACTATTTGTTATGCACAGTTACTTTGGTTACATAAGGATGATTTTGTTTCTTCCAAGTTGTACAACTCCGATTTCTTCTAATTGTTTCAGAAGTCGGGAAACGACTACACGTGCTGTTCCGAGTTCGTTGGCTAATTGTTCGTGGGTGGTTTGTATTGTGTTGGAATTATTGAGTTCTGCTTTCTTTTTAAGTAAATTCAAAAGTCTTTCATCTACTTTTTTAAAGGCAATGGCATTGACAATTTCCAATAATTCTTCAAAACGTTTGTGATACAAGCGAAAAATATAGTCTAACCACTCAGGATAATCTTTAATAAACAGCGAAACTTTATCAATAGGCAGGAAGAGAATTTCGGCATCTTCCTCAACTTCGGCTTTGACTTTACTTGTTTCGTTATGAAGTCCTCCCAAAAAAGACATAATACAGCTTTCACCTGCTTTGATGTAATATAGTAGAATTTCCCTACCGTCTTCTTCCGTTCTGATAACCTTCATTATCCCTTTGGTTACGATAGGAATGGAACGTATATGGGAGTTTTCGTTCAGAATAATACTTCCTGCCTCATAGTTTTTTTGGATTCCGTGTTGGTATAATTTTTTCACCAATTCGGGTGAAGTTCTAAATTCAGTGATTTGTTCCAGATTTTCCATTCTGCAAATTTACGTTTTTTGCTAAAGAATAAAACCGGTCTTTTAAAATTGCCATATCTTCACTTACTTTTTTGTCTAATACTTTTGCGTAATGTTGTGTCGTTCTCAAGTTTTTATGACCAAGCATTTTGCTTACCGATTCAATAGGTACGCCATTGGAAAGGGTGATAGAAGTTGCAAAAGTGTGCCGAGCAAGGTGGAACGTGAGGTTTTTGTCAATCTCGCATATATCGGCTATCTCTTTTAAATATCCGTTCATTTTCTGATTGCTTAAAACCGGTAATAACTTATCCTCATTGACACACTGCGGATGTTCCTTGTATTTCTGAATGATTTCTTCGGCAATAGGGAGTAGGGGAATATGGGAAGCGGTTTCCGTTTTCTGACGGTGTGTAAAAATCCATTTTCCACCATCAATACCGATGTTAATTCTTGATTTGGTCAGGTTCTTTACATCAATATAAGCCAGTCCTGTAAAACAACTGAAAACAAAAATGTCTTTTACCAGATTTAGTCTTTCGGTTTTGAACTGTTTTGTGTAAATAGTCAAAACTTCTTCCTGAGAAAGGAATTCTCTTTCTACTTCACGGACTTTTCCGTTGTATTTCAATAAAGGATCTTTGTCAATCCATCCATTTTTCGGTTTCGTAAGCTTTTAATTTCAGAATATCAAGGTAGCTATTTATCATCCTGGCTTCTTCCGAAGTTCCCTTCATTTTGCCTGCCGATGGATTCCATTTCGATTTTTCCACGAATTTGGAAGTGCTTAATTCTATTCTCACTCCGTTGATCGTGATTCTCTGATAAATCGGTACTAAACCGCTTTTTGACGATTTTGAACTTCTCACGTAGAAAAGAATTGACATTTTGTGTTTCATTTTTGGGTGACCTTTTACATTATTCAAATTACATTTTTAACCCATCGTAGTCAAGATGTTCATCTTCTGAACTCCTTGCTGTCATTGAGCTGGTTCAAAATTCGGTTACCCTGAATTCTACTTTTTTCGGGTAACCGAATTTTGAAAATTTAATATGTGATTTAATGAATAATCTGAAACACCTTAAAAACACAAAAGCCTGTAAATCATACGATTTACAGGCTTTTTCTTTGAAATAAATAGTTCTTGGTGGAGTCGGAGAGAATCGAACTCTCGTCCAAACAAGCAATCAAAGAGCTTTCT
>JBEBUB010000167.1:0-4634 GCA_040393445.1 Flavobacterium beibuense | reverse complement strand
TTCATAGCTTATGGTTTTTGGTTAATAAATTAATTGCTTCAATTTTATTGTTAACATGAAGTTTTCTGTAGATGTTGCAAATATGCTTTTTTACGGTATCTAAACTTACAAATTTTTTATCTGCAATTTGTTGATACGACATACCGGTAGCTAATAAATCCAAAACTTCGCCTTCTGTTTTAGTAAGTTCCTCCAAAGGGTTTTCTTTCACCTGACGGAAAAAACTTATCACTTTTCGAGCTATGTTTGAACTCATAGGAGCACCACCTTGGTAGGATTCTTTAATAGCTGCTAT
This sequence comes from Flavobacterium beibuense, assembly GCA_040393445.1. Taxonomy (GTDB): domain Bacteria; phylum Bacteroidota; class Bacteroidia; order Flavobacteriales; family Flavobacteriaceae; genus Flavobacterium; species Flavobacterium beibuense_B. The sequence continues at coordinate 4,339 of JBEBUB010000167.1, read as the reverse complement.
GATTTTGTCCATCGTTTCTCCTTTGGTTAAATAACCAACTGCTCCTGCTCTTAGAGCATCATACACATAAGCATCGTCTTCAAAACTCGTACACATTATAAAACGTGTTTCGGGCATATCTCCACTAAAATGTGCTACTAGTTCTATTCCTGTTTTGTCCGGAAGTTTTATATCCATCAAAACTACATCAGGATCTTGGTCAGCAAGAAATTTTTCTGCCTCACGAGCAGAAAAATATTGACCCACACATTCCAGTTCACTATCAAAGTCAATAATCTTTTTTAGCGCTTGGTTATAATGCTTATCATCCTCAACTATAGCAACATATATTGGCATACTTATCTTTATTTGAAGCAAAGTTCAGTAATATATGGCATAAAAAAATCACCCTTTCGGGTGATATTCTAATTTAAAGTTCTAATAACTTTTTCGATTCCGTCAATTTTTTTGATGTTATCAACCAATCGTTTCAAAACTGTGTTGTTTTGAACCACAACCACTATATTTCCTTTAAAAATTCCAGCTTGGCTACTCAAAGAAATACTCTGAATGTTTACATGCATATTGTTTGATATCACTCGAGTAATTTCGTTGGTAAGTCCAAGAGAATCCATTCCGGTGATTTGAAGTGACACTTTGAATTCCTGTTGCGAAGAGTCTATCCATTTGGCTTGCATGATTCGGTAAGCATAATGAGCTTGCATACTAATGGCATTCGGACAATCTTTTTTATGGACTTTTATACCTTCATTAATGGTTACAAATCCAAAAACAGGATCTCCCGGAATCGGGTTACAGCAACTGGCCAATTTATAATCCAGTTTTTCTTCTTCAGGACCAAAAACGAGCAAATCGTAGTTTTTACTGATTTCGTCTTTTTGAATTTCCTCAGGATTTGCACTTGGGCTACGTTTGATTTTCTTGAAAAAGTTAAGAAACGTACTGTTTTTCTGAGCCACAAAATCCTTGAGCTGTTGGTTATCTATACTCCCTATCCCGATTCGGTAAAAAAGGTCTAGACTGGTTTTCAACCTAAAGAAAACCACTAATTCGTTTACGGTTTTCTCATTAAAAGGCACTTTAAGATGACGTAGTTTTCGCTCGAGAATTTCTTTACCTTCCTCTCCTATTTTCTTCACATCCTCGTTCAGAACACTTCTGATTTTGTTTTTAGCTCTCGAAGTGGTTACGTAATCAACCCAGTTAACCGTAGGTTTTTGGTTAGGAGATGTGATGATTTCGATCTGATCACCACTTTTTAGCTCATAATTAAGCGGAACCAATTTTCCGTTAACTCTTGCTCCTCTTGTTTTAACTCCAATTTCTGAGTGGATGCTAAAAGCAAAATCCAGAGCCGTAGCTCCTTTAGGTAAAGAACGTATTTCTCCTTTCGGTGTAAACACATAAATCTCTTTAGAATAGAGATTCATTTTGAAATCTTCCACAAAATCCACCGCATTGGTCTCTTGATTCTCCAATGCTTCACGAAGCAAATTCAACCATAAATCAAGGCTATTTTCTTCGGTTGTGCCTTGTTTGTATTTGTAATGAGCAGCATAACCTCTTTCTGCAATTTCGTCCATTCGCTCACTTCTAATCTGCACTTCTACCCATCTACCTTTTGGGCCCATGGCTGTGATATGAAGGGCTTCATAACCAGTTGATTTTGGAGCCGAAATCCAATCTCTTAAACGATTTGGGCTAGGACGATAATGATCTGTTACTATCGAATAAATCTTCCAAGCCACAAACTTTTCTTGACTTGGCTCACATTTATATACAATTCTGATAGCGAATTTATCATACACTTCATCAAAAGTCACGTTCTGAGTCTTCATCTTTTTCCAAATAGAAAAAATTGATTTCGGACGACCTTTGATTGTATATTGAATGTTTTCCTTGTCCAAAGAAGCTTTCAACGTATCTGAAATATACTGAATATAAGCATCTTGCTGTTCTTTGGTTTCTTTGATTTTACTGACAATATCATAATAAACCTCAGGCTCCGTATATTTTAAACCTAAATCCTCTAGTTGCGTTTTAATATTATACAAGCCTAATCTGTGAGCAAGTGGAGCATAAATATATAGCGTTTCTGAAGCAATTTTTGCTTGTTTGTAATCTACCATCGACTCCATGGTTTGCATATTATGGAGTCTGTCTGCAATTTTTATCAGAATAACCCGAACATCATCATTCAAAGTCAATAGCATTTTACGGAAGTTTTCCGCTTGAAGCGAAATATTCTCGTCGGTTTTTACTTTCGCTATTTTAGTAAGTCCTTCAACGATTTTAGCTATTTTAGGGTTGAACATTCGCTCAATATCTTCGACCGTAATGTCTGTATCTTCTACCACATCATGCATCAATGCAGCTGCTATAGAAGTCGCTCCCAACCCAATTTCTGAAGCGACAATTTTCGCTACAGCGATTGGATGAAAAATATAAGCTTCCCCTGATTTTCTCCTTTGATCTTTGTGAGCATCTACAGCAACATCTAGTGCTTTTCGAATCAGTTTTTTATCATCCTCAGAAAGTGTCTGATAACTAATTCGAAGCAATTCCTTATATTCTCTGGCTATAGCTTTGTTTTCTTCTTCTATTTGCTGTTCGGTCATCATATAAAGCAAGGTTAAATAATTCTGAATATGGTAGGGATTCCCTTTATTTTATACGAAATCCACTTACGTAAAGTTACGATTTATTTTTTCAAGGACAATAGCGATAAAACTAAAATCTACAAAAAAAATTAAGGGTATGAAACTTCATTTTTTTTATTACTTTTGTTTTTCCAACTCAATTGAAATACTATGGAATATTTAGATTTTGAGCTTCCTATAAAAGAACTTGAAGACCAGTTAGATAAGTGTCAAATCATTGGTCAGGAGTCTGATGTTGATGTGTCTGCAACGTGCAAACAAATTGAAAAGAAGCTGGAAGAAACAAAGAAAAAAATATATAAAAACCTTACGGCTTGGCAAAGAGTACAGCTCTCAAGACACCCAAATAGACCTTATACATTAGAGTATATTCAAAACTTATGTGGTGATACATTTTTAGAACTTTTCGGAGATAGAGGCTTTAAAGATGACAAAGCCATGGTTGGAGGTCTCGGAAAAATTGACGGACAATCATTTATGATTATCGGTCAACAAAAAGGGATTAATACCAAAATGCGTCAATACCGTAACTTTGGGATGCCAAATCCTGAGGGTTACCGCAAAGCATTACGACTTATGAAAATGGCCGAAAAATTCGGAATTCCAGTTCTGACTTTGGTTGATACTCCCGGTGCTTATCCAGGATTAGAAGCTGAAGAAAGAGGTCAAGGAGAGGCTATTGCAAGAAACATTCTCGAAATGGCTCGATTAAAAGTGCCTATCATCACTGTTATTATCGGTGAAGGTGCTTCTGGTGGAGCTTTAGGAATTGGTGTCGGGAACCGAGTGTATATGTTAGAAAACACTTGGTATTCTGTAATTTCTCCTGAATCTTGTTCTTCTATTTTATGGAGAAGTTGGGATCACAAAGAGAAAGCAGCTGAAGCGCTGAAACTTACTTCTTTTGACATGAAGAAAAACGGATTGATTGATGATATCATTCCGGAACCTCTAGGAGGAGCTCATTATGACAAAGCAACAACTTTTAAAACCGTTCGTGAATTCATCACCAAAGCACATAACCAATTGAAAGATTTATCAACAGAAAAATTGGTCGAAGAACGAATGGAAAAATATCTTAAAATGGGAGAATTTAAAGGATAACCTTTCATTCTCAACCTTTTCAAGAAATCCGAAATATACAGTTTCGGATTTTTTTATCTTATTAACAGAAAAAAGCTAGTTATCATAAGTTTTCAACAAGCTGATTTAATAACTTAGACTTTCGTCACATTATATTTTGGCTATTTTCGCATTATGGAAAACGCAACAAATATGAATCCGGTTCGAGCAGAAAAAACTCGTATTATTAGTTTAGAAAAAGGAAAAATACAACCCCAAGCTATTGATTTAGAGGAGGCTGTATTGGGTGCTATGATGATTGACAAAAAAGGAATCGATGATGTAATCGATATCCTGAGTCCTGAGAGTTTCTATAAAGAAGCCCATCAATATATTTTCGAAGCTATTAATCAACTGTTTAAAGATGGCCAGCCCATTGACTTATTAACAGTCTCTTCTCAACTTAAGAAAAATGCAAAATTAGACCTTGCGGGAGGCGATTATTACCTGATTCAACTTACGCAAAAAGTATCTTCATCGGCTCATATTGAGTTCCATTCGAGAATTATTCTACAAAAATTTATTCAGAGAAGTCTTATCAGAATTTCATCTGAAAT
>JBEBUB010000166.1:0-4637 GCA_040393445.1 Flavobacterium beibuense | reverse complement strand
AGGTTTCCCAACGGATTTACAGTCCGTCCTCGTTGGCCGCTTGAGTATCTTCCCATTTTCTAAATCAGACAAGCAACAAAACCGAAGCTCTACTTGTTTACCTGATTTACTATATCAAAAAGCGCTTTATAAAAAAAGCCCGCTATTTCTAACGGACTGCAAAGGTAGAAAAAATATCTTCCGTTCCAAATTTTTAGAAAGAAATTTTACGAGAAAGTTCTAATTTTTTCTTTGTGTTTCATAAGTAATCGTTCGAGGGCTTCACAACAAAGATCTGTTGCCTCCTCAAAACTCTTACTTTGTTTCTTGACTATCAAATCATTACCAGGAATATTCACTTTAATCTCTATAATTTTATTTTCTTTTTCACTTGTGTTCTCGATTTTTAAAAAAACATCAGCATCTACTATCTTATCATAGTACTTTTCGACTTTATCAAGTTTGATCTGAATAAAATCTACTAATTTTCTGTCAACAGAAAAACCTACAGGATTTAAATTTACTTTCATATTCTTGCTGTTTTAAATTATTAATCACTTTATATTTCTCGGGTGTGCTTTGATATGCACTTGCTTGAGTTCAGAAAGACTACTATTCACATAAATTTGTGTAGAAGCCAGACTCGAATGCCCCAAAAGCTCCTTCACTGAATTCAAATCTGCTCCATTATTAAGCAAATGAGTAGCAAAAGAATGTCGCAATACGTGAGGACTTTTTTTAACCTTGTCAGATATGCTACTAAAATACTTATTTATTATCCCGTAAACAAGACTCTCATACATTTTAACACCCTTTTCTGTTAAAAAAAAATACTCGCTATCTACCACATTAGTAAGCCCATTTCTTTTATCGATATAATTCTTAATCAAAGGAATCACAGCCTCCAGAATTGGAAGCACTCGTTCTTTATTCCTCTTACCTAAAACCTTAATAGTTTTGGCAGACAAATCAATATTTTGAGTTTTTAAACCTATAAGTTCTGCCCTTCTGATTCCGGTTGTGTATAGAAGTTCCACAACAATACGGTCTCTAACTCCATTAAAGTCATCAGGAAAAGATATTTCTTTAAGCCTATTCATTTCCTTTTCAGAAAAAGGAACTTGAATTTGCTTCATAGTTTTAAGCGGTTGATGCTTAGCCAACGGGCTCACTTCAACAACTCTTATCTTTAATAAAAAACGGTAAAAGGTTTTTAGGGAAGATATTTTTCTATTGATGCTTCGATTAGAAATTCCATTTTCAGACAAGGAGACAATCCAAGAACGGATTTGTCCATAATTTACCTCTTCGAGAGCATCTACATCATATTCAGCTTTTAGAAACTCAACTAAAGACTCTAAATCTTTACTATAAGCATCAACCGTTAATGGAGAATAATTCTTCTCCTTAACTAAATAGTCTTGAAAAGCCCGAATATTCGTTTGCATAAAAAAACCATTGACCTCAAAGTTACGAAAACTTTATCAGTCAATGGTTATAATTTCTGTAAAAAGCTACAATTAATTTTCTACACTATCTCTCAAGTGTTGGATATATTGTGCTTTCTGCATTTGAGTCCTTTTAACCACAGATGGTTTTGTGAATGCTTGTCTTGCTCTAAGCTGACGAACTACACCTGTTTTGTCAAATTTTCTCTTATAGCGTTTTAGCGCCTTATCAATATTTTCTCCGTCTTTAATTGGTATAATCAACATAAGTATAACACCTCCTCTCATTTAGCGGATGCAAATGTAACTCATTATTTTTGTTTTACAAAATTTATTTTCTCCTGAAAATTGTTTTAAGCAAATAACCTAAAACAGCACCTTTAATCCCTCCGGAAAAAGTATTTACGGCTCCGATAGCTAAATCAGGAACCACAGAAACAAAATTAAATGATTCTTTCACGTGCTCACCGCTTTGAAGGAGCTTTTGATAGTGGATCTCCTTTTCGATTTTCAAGATTTTCAAATCCTTGTCGATTTCTTTATATGAACTGTATTTTTTGTATTCCATCTTTAGTCGTCTTCGTTATAGAATATTTCAGAAAATGTCTCAATAATAGGTTTCTCTACACTTCGTCTGCATACATATATAATTACACACAACAAGAAATAAAAACCTCCTACAATTAAAAATCCATAAGCCGTACTGTTTAATGCTTCACCAATTGCAATAGCGGCTGCAACAGAAAAGAAGGCTAAGGCCACTACAAGGAAAATCCCTATCATTAAAACCTTCAGAAGAGCCGAAAAGGACTTTGTTATAACTTTGAACAACCAAAGCTTATAATAAGCGATATTGCTCTCTAAAAGCCCTTTTATATCTTCTCGGATGTCTTGTATATTTTCTTTTAGTTTTCCGAACATATTAAATTATTTTGTTGGTATGCTTTTCTTAAGCTCTGCCAGTTTTTTCTCTAAGGTAGCAATTACGTCTTCCTTTTTATCATCTACATCAGAAAGCATTTCATTAAAAGCAGTTTCTAAATCTGCTTTTGTACGAATAGCTTTTTTCTTCATACGATTTGAAAAATCTGAAATCGAATCTTTGATTTCGTCTGATGATTTATCAAAACCGTTTTTAATTTTCTTTCTAGTTTTTGAACCTTTATCAGGTGCAAATAATACTCCTATAGCTGCTCCGATGGCTGCTCCAATTAATATGGCTGCAGCCGCATTTCCGATTTTGTTTGACATGACTTTAAATTTTTAAGGTTAAACTACTTTACAAGATAATAAGCAAATAACATACCGAATAACGAATTTACAACTAATTCTATTCATCCAGCTATATTTTCACACCTTCAAACCGAAATCCATACATTTTGAATACCAAAAATCTAAAGTTACACAAAAGTGTATAATAAATTTTACCCACATTGGGTAAAAACAATCCACAAATTGAGTCAAAGTAACCAAACAAAAAAAGGACAAACATTGCTGTTTGTCCTTTTTGGTATTGAGTAAGAAAACTAAATTTATTCTTTAGTTTCTGTATCTTCTGAAGCAGTTTCTTCTGCTTTTGGAGCTTCTTCAACTTGAGCCGTTTCTGCTTTTTTAGCACCACGACTTCTACGAGTTGTTTTCTTAACTTCTTTTTTGCCTCCGTTATAGATTTCGTTGAAATCTACTAACTCGATCATTGCCATATCAGCATTATCTCCAAGACGGTTTCCTAATTTGATGATACGAGTGTATCCTCCAGGACGATCTCCTACTTTAGGAGCTACATCTCTGAAAAGTTCCGTAACAGCATATTTGCTTTTCAAATAAGAGAAAACAATACGTCTGTTGTGAGTTGTATCTTCTTTTGACTTAGTGATAAGTGGCTCAATGTAAACTTTTAAAGCCTTAGCTTTAGCAACCGTAGTGTTGATACGTTTGTGCTCTATTAGTGAACAAGCCATATTAGCCAACATTGCTTTTCTGTGTCCGGCTTGTCTTGATAAATGATTAACTTTTTTTCCGTGTCTCATCGCTTTATACTATTGCAATCCTGCTTTCAGGATTATTCTTTATCTAATTTATATTTTGACAAATCCATTCCGAAATGTAAGTTTTTAGCAGCTACTAACTCATCAAGTTCAGTTAGTGACTTCTTACCGAAATTACGGAATTTCATTAAATCGCTTTTGTTGAAAGAAACCAAGTCTCCTAAGGTTTCAACTTCTGCTGCTTTAAGGCAGTTCAAAGCTCTCACTGAAAGATCTAAATCAGTAAGTTTTGATTTTAGAAGTTGTCTCATGTGAAGCGATTCTTCGTCATACGATTCAGTCTGAGCAATTTCGTCTGACTCTAGAGTAATTCTTTCGTCAGAGAAAAGCATAAAGTGATGAATCAATACTTTTGCGGCTTCAGTTAGAGCATCTTTAGGATGGATAGAACCATCTGTTTTGATCTCTAAAACCAATTTTTCATAATCGGTTTTTTGCTCCACACGAAAGTTCTCGATTGTATATTTTACGTTTTTGATAGGAGTGTAAATCGAATCGATGAAAATAGTTCCGATAGCAGCCGTTGCTTTTTTATTTTCTTCGGCTGGAACATATCCTCTTCCTTTTTCGATAGTAAACTCAATATCAAGTTTCACTTTGCTGTCTAAGTTACAGATAACAAGCTCCGGATTCAACACTTGGAATCCTGAGATGAATTTTTGAAAATCCCCTGCTGTAATCTTGTCTTTCCCCGTAAGAGAAACAGAAATAGTTTCGTTGTCAATGTCTTCAATCTGACGTTTGAAACGAATTTGTTTGAAGTTCAAAACAATCTCGGTAACGTCTTCCACTACTCCCGAAATAGTAGAGAATTCGTGTTCTACGCCCTCTATGCGGATAGAAGTGATTGCATACCCTTCCAGAGCAGAAAGCAGAACCCTCCTAAGAGCATTCCCCACGGTTAATCCGTAGCCCGGTTCCAAAGGTCTGAATTCAAATCGACCTTCGAAATCGGTTGAGTCAACCATTATTACTTTATCGGGTTTTTGAAAATTTAATAGTGCCATAATTTAGACTTATGTCAATGATTATTTGTTGTATAACTCAACGATTAGCTGTTCTTTGATATTTTCAGGAATTTGAAGTCTCTGAGGTACAGAAACGAAAGTTCCTTCTTTAGTATCGTTATTCCAAGTAATCCACTCATATACGTGAGATGAAT
>JBEBUB010000165.1:0-4642 GCA_040393445.1 Flavobacterium beibuense | reverse complement strand
AAAAAGTGGAAAAACCTCAAAGACGGACTTCGAATTAAGTGGAAAGCCAAGTTCTATCGTGTCAATTATGACTTGCACAACACCCTAGGCTTTTATGCTCTTTTGATGTTGTTTTTTATCGCCATTACCGGATTGTATGTGACCTATCCGTGGATGAAAAGCACCATAATCGTATCTCTTGGAGGCGAACCTGTGCTAACAGCCGGAGCAGGCGAAAAAGCCAATGAAGCGGCCTCAAATGCCTTTGCAGATTTATTGCAGAAAATGGTAAACAAACAAGAGGATATCCAGACGACTCAAGACGTTCGAGCTATTTCGCTAGATAGCATTACAATGCTCACCAACCGCCATCTGAATTATAAGGCGACAACCTTAATTCAACTACCGGATGACCAAAACCCTTGGTATAGCATCCAAAAAATAAATACACAAAACTGGCTCGGAGCACAATTGCCAGACCACATCACCTTCGACAAAAAAGGAGAGCTCAAAACCTTGGAGCTATTTGCAGACAAACCATTACACAAGCAATTTATCGAAATCTCAAAACCACTCCACACAGGCGAAATCATGGGCCTCCCGAGTGCTATACTCTATTTTATCGTGGCCTTAATTGGCTGTATGCTCCCTATAACCGGATTTATTATTTGGTGGAAAAAAGTGAAGTAGGGGTGAGGAAGGGTTATAACTGAGTTTCAAATCAATTTAATCTTTTTAAACTTCTCCTCTATTGTTAGTATATTAAACTACCTTACTAATAATAAAGCATATCTTTTAGGATTTTGACTTATATGCTTGGTCTGGATGATTTGGCATATCGGGTATTGTATATTGTAATCTTCCTTCTTCTCGCATAGGATTAATATAGTTTCTATAGACATAATTTTCGTTTCTATTCAATATTACAGCAATTTGTTTACTTGAATATTCTTTCAGTTCACAAAGCTCATAAATGATACTTTTTATCTTATTGCTATCGTTTTCCCTACTACCTAAAGCATCAATTTTTTCTCTTAACTCAGAAGGTAACTCTTGTTTTAATAATTGAGGTTCTGTGGTAAGGCCAATAGGTTCTGTGGTAAGGTTAATAGGTTCTGTGGTAAGGTCAATAGGTTCTGTGGTAAGGTTAGTACCAGCAATATAATATGTAGCTTTTCCTTTCCCTTTTTGAATTATTAATTCTTTATCTCTTAAGTATCTAAGCTCATTACTAGCTTTTAATACGTCGCAAGCATTCAATTGGCGAAATGTCGAGTTGTCAATAGCACCAGCTTCCCTTAAAAATATTAGAGCTTTTTTCTGAGACTCATTTAGTTCATATTCTTTCAAAGTCTCTAACCATTGTAAATCAGTTTCGTTTAAAAAGTGGTGTAAAAGTAATCTAGCAGTGAATAAATTGGCAGAATGATCACTTTCAAATGTTGGAGGTGCTAATGATGCTTTTTTCATTAAAGCCCGCATAGTCCTGATTCCACTTCCTTTGGTTTCTGCTAGATTAGTTTCATGAAATATTGATGCTATAAAAGGATTTCTATTTTTAGAACCAGGTTCACCTAATTGTTCTTCAGGTTTTAAAGAAAAGCCTGGATTTTTAATTTCAATACGATTACCATAACGAATAACTTGAATAGGTTGATTTTCCCGATATGTTCTATGTATAAAAGCATTTACTAATGCTTCACGAAGTACCTTAGAAGGTAACCCAACATTTGAAGCTTGGATTTCTCCGTCTCCTAATAAGAAACCTTTGGGTAAATCATCTGCAATAGCACTAAAAACTCGCTGCACTAATTCGATAAGAGGACCTCTCATGTCAACCGTTATAAATCTATTTTCGGGGTCTTCTATCCATTCATTTCCGGGAACACGAATATAATCGACACGAACCATAGGTAATAACCTACGTAATGCTGCACGAGTTCCAAAAACTAATAAACCTGTGTAGGTTAGTTTCCATTCGTCTTTATCTTTTTTTAAACATCCTAATGATTTAAGTAAATCGTGGTCAGAATAAGTTAATTCTTCAGCAAATTCATTTACTTTAGACCGTAGATTCCGATATAAAGAGATAGCTTCCTCACTAATATCACTTAAATTGGTATTATTAACTATAGTACTGTCTAAACTATCTTCTTTGTTATAAAAAACAAACAAATCGTCTTCCGTACATCGTTGATCACTCGACCCAATCCTTCTGAAAGCACCTTTAGGTAAGCCAGTGTTTTTAAAATATAATGGTTTTTGTCCGTCGGGTAATTCACTTACTTGAATTTTGATTACAACTTTTTTTATCAGATAGTGTCTCTACTTCAATTTCAGGACGAACAGGTTGATTGAAAAGGCTCGCTGTTTGTGAAGCCAAATCTGCTTGTAATTTATCTGGATTCTCAATACCTTCAACAATGTAAGAAGGAAATAAAGAAGTTTCATCTCGTGTAACTCCAAGAACTATAGTGCCACCTCCTAAACCAGGTTCGTTGGAGAAAGCACAAATAGTTTCTAATATAGACCTATCTATTGATGAACCTCGCTTTACTTCAATAGTAGTACATTCATCTGTACTGTTCAAATACTCTAATATTTCTACTATACTCTGCATTAATGTTATTATTATAGAATGTCTATAAATTTATAAATAGTTTATCAACCTCCTTCATCAATCTATCGGTTTCTGTGAGAGAAACGATGATTTTTTGATAGTGTAAAATATCTTCAAAGTCAAGGGTTCTGCCTTGTCTGTCTTTAAGCCATTTTTGAGCAGGTTGATAGCCCCCGATATAAAAGTTCCAAGCGGTTAGTGGAACGTTATCAAAATATTGTATCTCGTTGATATAAACTTTTCCATGTATGTATTTGGGTTTGCCCACTACGTTGTCTCCGTCTATTGGGTATTGGGTGATGTATTGCTCTACTTTAGGGCTTTCTAACAAATGCAGACTACGGATTTCACCCCCAAGGGCAACCAACTTCCAAAAGGTGTCTTTGTCTGTTGGATAGGGCACTCTCGGGAAATCTATTTTGAGGAATTCTTTATATTTCTCACGATAGCTTGGCGAATGTAACACCGCATAGATATAATCCAGAATATCTATAGGGGCAAAGGTTTGTTTATAGTCGTCTCGTAACTCACTAGTGTTGTTTGCAAAACAAAGATTACCCCTATCTTTTTCAGGCACAAAACTCAAGCCCAAACTCTTTTCGATTTCTGCTAGAATTTCAGGGTTAAGATTTGGTGTTCTTTCTTCTGATTGTTCAATCGTTTGTTGTCCGTTGGCTTCAGGGTAGAGATATAAAGGAAACTCTGTATTATTTGCATATGCACTTTCGAATAGACAGCTTTCACAGATACTTCTATGAATGAATGAATATGAGAAATCAAATTTTGATTGTCTTTTTAATGACAAAGAAAGATTATCATCAAATACCAAGTGCTTCATAGCCTTAGCTGCAGGACGGCTTATAATATTAGGGTCATAGTAAATCCATCTATTATCAAAAGGTCTGTATTGTATTGGTTTAAGGTGATTTTCACTATAATGTTTGTCTTTTATTACTTTCGTCAATTTGTAGCTACCTGAATCTTTGACTTTGAATTCTTTTACAAAGTCAGCATCAAAATCCTGAGATATTAGTTTTTTAATTCTATTACTTAGTCTTGATTTGTCAAAATCAATAAATAAATTGTCTCTATCTGTCTTTATACCTGAGTTGAAAATTTCAAATAGCTCATTGACTTTAAAACCTTGCTTGTATTTATCAGAATTTTCATATTTATCAGATGTAAAAAAATAGTATGGTGCTTTTGGTTTTAATTTTGCCCACTTAGTTGAAACAACGTTGTTGTCAATTAAAAATTGATACTTTTCATTACGATTACCGTAGAGGTCAAAGTGTTGGACTTCACAATTTGTTGATTTGGTTTTGGTTTTGACAAATATATTGATACTGACGCCTTGTTTAATGTCAAATACATTTTGGTCTGGACTGCCATCTGGCTGAGTTTCTTTAATATTTGAATTCCCGTGTAGGTCGAGAATGTAAATCTTGTCAAAATTATCTGTTAGATTTTTTCTCATCTCCCGATGAGTTATACCACTTAAAAAACTATTATTAGAAATATAAGCTAGTATTCCACTGCCATTTTTTTGAATGTAGTGCTGTCCGTATCTTATGAATTTTATATAGTCGTCATCTAAATTAATTTTCTTTTCGTTTAAATTTTGCTTGTACACTTTTATCAAGTCAAGTATCCAATCATTCTTATTCGTACTGTTATTACTGTAAGGTGGATTCCCGATAACACACATTACTGGCGTATCTCGCTTTATATGGTTCGCTTCATTGGCTTCTGTACTCAACCAATTGGCAAATAAAGTTCCTGTGTCCTGGTGGTGTTCTTCTAAACTGTTGGTTAAGTAAACTCTAAAGCGTTGGTTGGTGGTTGGTTTAAATCCTGTTTCGGTTAAAAGCAAATCCAATTTAAGATGTGCCATAGCATAACTCGCCATTAGCAACTCAAAACCGTTTAAACGAGGCACTAAATGCGTTTCTACATAATTGCTCCAAATGCCTTGCTGTCCTTGGAATTTTTTGTGAATGTGTTTTACCACTTCTGCCAAAAAAGTTCCTGTTCCTGTGGCTG
>JBEBUB010000164.1:0-4672 GCA_040393445.1 Flavobacterium beibuense | reverse complement strand
GAAAATACAGCACCAGATTCTCTTGTTACAAAATATTTGGAGGAAAAAAAAAGCCCAAAAAGCAAAGAGAAGTAGCCACCCCGAAGCCTAGAAAAAAAGTATATGCTTCAGGTCTCAGTAGAGAACGTAAGTTAGAGAATTACATCAAACCAATGCTGGCCAAAGTAGGAGAAGAGCCTTTTAACGATAAAGAATGGCTTTTTGAGATTAAGTGGGATGGCTATAGAGCTATTGCTGATTTACGACAAAAACAGCTGCTTTTGTATTCCCGGAATGGTATTTCGTTTTTGCAGAAATTCGCTGAAGTAGCCGAAGATTTTGCCAATCAAAAACACAAAATGATTCTAGACGGAGAGTTGGTTGTTTTTGATTCTGATGGCAAGCCGAACTTTCAACTCTTGCAACAGATTGACGACTATCCACAAGCAGAGGTGGTTTATCAGGTGTTTGATTTGCTGTGGTTGAATGGCTTTTCTACCGAAGAGTTAGCACTTACAGAACGGAAAGAATTACTGAAAGAAGCACTCATTGAAACCGACCGAATCAAGTTTTGTGACCATATTGTGGAGCGTGGAAAAGAGCTTTTTGAGCAAATGAAGGCCAGCAAACTCGAAGGAATGATTGCCAAAAAAGCGGATAGCCTCTATCGAGAGAATTATAGAAGTAATGATTGGCTGAAAATAAAAATCACAGCTACCGAAGAGGTTATTATTTGTGGCTATACAGAGCCTCAAGGCTCCCGAAAGTATTTCGGAGCATTGATTTTAGGCAGATATAAAGATAATGAGTTACTCTATTGTGGACATACCGGAACCGGATTTAACCAGAAAAGCCTCGAAACGGTGTATGAATTGCTGCAACCCCTTGTCATCACAAAATCACCTTTTGAGCAAGTGCCGGTTCCGAATGCTCCGGTTACGTGGGTAAAGCCGGAGGTAGTTTGCGAAATAAAATTTTCTGAAATAACTCAAAAAGGCATATTCAGGCATCCGGTGTTTGTGGCCATACGAGAAGATAAAGAATCAGGCGAAATCCAAATCAAAACAAAAACTATGAAAACTAAAAAGACATCAGCCCCTTCAGATAAAACCACACGAATCGGGAAATATAACGTGAATCTGACCAATCAAGATAAAATTTACTTCCCGAAAAATAAGATTACCAAAGGCGATTTGGTCGAATATTATCAATCTGTAGCCGATTATATTTTACCTCACCTGAAGAATCGTCCTTTGTCGCTCAACCGTTTCCCGAACGGAATTGGGGCCGATAATTTCTATCACAAAGATGCCGGAGACGACACCCCATCATGGGTGAAAACTACAGAGGTTTATTCGGAATCTACCGATAAAGACATCAATTATATTGTTTGTAATAACCGAGCTACTTTGGCCTATTTGAACAATTTGGGTTGTATTGATATGAATCCTTGGAACAGCCGATATACCAAACTCGATTATCCGGATTATTTGGTGCTGGACCTTGACCCGTCTGATAAAAACACTTTTGATGATGTGATTGAAGTCGCCCAACAGATTAAAGAACTTCTGGATGAGATCAAAATCGAAGGTTATTGTAAAACCTCAGGAAGTACAGGACTACATATTTATATCCCGATGGGAGCGAAGTATCACTATGACCAGGTGAAAGACTTTGCTCATATTTTGATGTCTCACACTTTAGATCGATTACCCGAAATTACCACCTTGGAGCGAAGCCTCAAAAAACGAGAGAAAAATCAAATTTATCTGGATTATTTGCAAAACCGTTCCGGGCAAACTTTGGCTAGTGTATATAGCGTACGGCCTAGAGAAGGCGCTACCGTCTCGATGCCATTGGAGTGGAGCGAAGTCAAAAAAGGACTTAAACCTACTGACTTTACCATTTTTAATGCTTTAGAAAGAATTGAAAAGAAAGGTGATTTGTTTTTGCCTGTACTACAAAAAGGAGTGAATATGATAAAAGCGATTGAACGGTTGGAAGAGTAAAATAGCCAAGAGAATTTGGTAAAAAATACCTGTATATTCTCTGTGGCTATTTCATACACTATCCATACTTTATCCATAGCTTTGCTATACTTTATTTTCCCGTTAAGGAATACTCCGCCAAAGTGGATAAAAAATCTACAAATCGGTTGACTTGAGGAACCCGAATCTTAGCACATGTATCTTTTTGACCAATCTTGAAAGTAAAAGCCGATGATGGCAAAACTTCAAACAGATCTTCGTCTGTATCGTCATCGCCTGCAGCCAAGATAAAAGCATTATCAGAAAACGAAATAATTTTTTTTGCTGCTTTGCCTTTGTTACATCCCATAGGCAACACTTCAAATTCCATACAGGTTACCGTACAACGATAGGGCAAATTGTTGGTTTTTACCTCTTCGATAAAACCATTCACGAGTTTATCCAGATATTTAGATACATGGGCCGGTTTACACCCTCTGAAGTGGAGACAATAACCCGTGCTCTTTTCTTCCAGAAATGATCCGGGAATACGCTCTTGAAAATAATTCAAGAAATTAAAGAAATACTCTTTATGCACCTTGTCATTTTCTCGTAAATCAACCCAGTTTTCGCTGTGTTTTTTATACCAAACTCCGTGTTCGGCTATGATATTCACCCCCGTATGGCTAAACCAATCTTCCATATCGGTTTTGCTACGACCACTTATCAGATAGACTTCAGTATCAGGAAGCCCGATTAGTTTTTCGAGTAATTGATAGATGTTTTCAGTAGGAGTTGCCAGTTCCGGATGTGGCTCAATGTCTCTGAGGCATCCGTCATAATCCAACAGTATATATCGTTTTTGAGCTTCTTTGAATTCGGTTTTTAGTAGTTCCATAAGTCGTGGACTCAAGTAATTATCAACCGTATAAGAAAGGTTTTCATACAAATCAAATACTTCCTCAAAAATCGTATTCACCCAGTCAAAAATCGTATGGTTAAACACCTGTGTTCTCAGATTTGCCATTCGGGTTTGTTCTTCTTCAGGGCTGATGGCTAGGGCATAGTTCACCGCTTCTTTTATTTGTTTGGTGTCATAAGGATGCACTTTTAAAGCCGATTGCAACTCATTGGCTGAGCCTGCCATTTCACTTAAAATCAACACACCATTGCTGTTGTTTCGACAAGCGACATACTCTTTAGAAACTAAATTTAATCCGTCTCTGAGAGACGTAATCAAACAAACATCAGCTGTGGAGTAATAAGCACACAAGGTTTCTCTATCGAAATGCTGGTAGTAGTAATGCACAGGTCGCCATTCGGGCACCGCAAACATCGCATTGATGTTACCTACTAGTTCGTCAACTTTTTTCTTGTGTTTTTCGTAAGAAGCCACATTGGTTCGTGAAGGCACTACGATCATCACCAAAACTACTTTTTTGTGGTATTTCGGGTAATCCATCAAGAGTTCTTTGAAGGCCGTTAATCGCTCCAATACACCTTTGGAGTAGTCTAACCTATCAACCGATAATATAACTTTGAAAGGCTCAAAAGCTTGTTTGATTTGTTTGGCAATGCCTTTTACCTTGTCGGTATCTGAAGTGCTCGAAAAGTCTTGAGCATCAATGCTAATCGGGTGAAAAGAGATTTGATTCTGAACGGTTGTTTTAGGGGTTGTTTCAGGTATTTTATCTGCCACAAAACATTGATAAGCCTGTTTGAAATTGCGGCAATCACGATCGGTTTGAAACACGATGTGTTTACATTTATAAATACCTTGTAACAACTCTTTTCGCCACGGAATAATCCCGAAAACTTCAACCGAAGGGAAATGCGTATGGTGAAAATAAGACATATAAGGTCTATTGGTGTATTGCGGAACCAGCATCAATTGGTAATCGTGAACCCATACAAAATCGGTTTCACGAGTGTGGTTAGAGATAGCTTGGGCAAATTTCATATTTACCTCTTTATAGGTGTCCCAATAGCTTTGTTCCATCACACAATGCCCCGGATGATAGTGGAACAAAGGCCATAAAATGGAATTCGAAAAGCCGTTGTAATAATCGTTGTGCTCTTGCTCGGTCAAAAAAACCGGGATACAACGCAAGGGCTCCAGCAGATTGATGATTTCCTGTTCTTCTTCTTTGGTTTCAGGGATAATTCCCGGCCAGCCTATCCATCGACTGTCTTGTTGTTGAAAAACACTCTGTAAAGCAGTGGCAAGCCCACCGCTACTGGGTTTGATTGAAAAACCATTTTCTGTCTTCACTATAGTCACCGGTAAACGATTTGAGACAATAAAAATATTTTTTGGTATCATAATTTTAGATTTTGGTTAATATAAATGCTACGACTTTAAACCGTAAAAGGGACTTTCTCACATTCATTATTGAATTTGATTTTTCTGAGTCTTAAAAGCAATACTGCTCTTTTATTTGTCCTTTTTGTTTATTTCTGTATTCATTCCGTCTGCATTAGAGCCTTTATATCGCTCTTGATTTTGCTTGGTTTGATGTTCTTTATCCTTTTCAGGAGTTGTTCGTTTGGCATTCTCCGAAGGGTTGTTGCTTCCTTCTTTAATAGCCGAACCACCAGCTCCAGAATTGGTCTGATTGGCTTGATTCACGTCTTTCCCTTTGATATGTGTAGGGCTAGTGTTTGTGTTTCTTTCGTCGTTTTCGTTTTTGTGTTTGCGTTCCATAACTTTAAGTTTTTAGTTTATA
>JBEBUB010000163.1:0-4724 GCA_040393445.1 Flavobacterium beibuense | reverse complement strand
CATATCGAATCTTCCTTGTAGCCTTCGGTATTTTACTGTTGACAATTGGTATTGTATTTAAATTGACTCAAATTCAATGGGTAGATGGAGAATACTACCGAAATCTGGCAGAAAAAAACACAATTGAAACTTTTGTGATTCCGGCAAATCAGGGAAATATTTATTCTGCTGACGGAAGTCTTTTGGCTATTTCGATTCCTAATTATACCATTCGCTTTGATGCGGTGGCTCCAACCAACGAGAATTTTACTCAAAATATAAATGCTCTTGCTGATTCGCTTTCGCTAATGTTTGGCAAACCAAGCAGCTTTTACAAAAACGAATTAACCAAAGCCAGAACCAACCGAAACAGATATTACCTGATTGGCAGAAACCTGAACTACACCAATTATATGAGAGTGAAAGGTTTTCCGCTTTTTAATTTAGGTACTTATAAAGGAGGAATGATAACCGAACAAAAAACAGTTCGTCAACACCCGATTGGCAGAATTGCAGAAAGAACGATTGGTTATAGAAGACTTAATGCAGACAGTACTTTTACTAACATCGGAATTGAAGGAGCTTTCCAACAATACATCAACGGAAAAGACGGAAAAGTTGTCAAACAAAAAATGGCTAAAGGGCAATGGAAACCTATTAATGATAATAACGAAATCGAACCTCAAGACGGTTATGATGTGATTTCGACTATCGATGTTTACATTCAAGATATTGCTCACCATGCTTTGCTAAAACAGTTGGAATACTACGAAGCGGATCACGGTTGTGTGGTCGTAATGGAAGTGAAAACAGGAGAAATAAAAGCCATTTCAAACCTAGGAAGACAAAAAAACGGAACTTATGCCGAGACGATAAATTATGCCGTTTGGGAATCTCAAGAACCGGGTTCTACTTTTAAATTGGCTGCATTAATGGCTTTGTTGGAAGACAAAAAAGTAGATACATCAAAAGTTTATGACACTCAAGGTGGAGAAATAATCATTCATAGAAGAAAAGTGCGTGATTCTAAAAAAGGAGGTTACGGCAAAATTTCGCTTGCCAGAGGAATTGAAGTTTCGGCTAACACCGTAATCGTACAAGCAGTTTACGAATCCTACAAAGATAATCCGGCTCAATTTGTTGACAAATTATATGCAATGCACCTGAATGAGCCCTTAGGACTTCCGATTCAAGGTGAAGGAAAACCGGTAATCTATCATCCGAAACACAATAAAGAGAATTGGTCTGGGCTTACACTTCCGTGGATGGCCTACGGATATAACCTTCAGCTGACACCGTTGCAAACGCTAACTTTTTATAATGCTATTGCGAATAATGGCGAAATGGTGAAACCACAATTCGTAAAAGAAATCAAAGAGTGGAACAAAACTGTAGCAAAATTTGACAAGGAAGTCATTAACCCAAAAATATGCAGTGACGAAACCCTGAAGCAAATTCAAGACATTCTGAAAAATGTAGTTGAAAGAGGAACCGGACGAAAATTATATTCTCCTAATTTCTCAATGGCAGGAAAAACCGGAACAGCTCAGGTTGATTATGCCGTGAGAGACAGTATGTATTATTCGTCTTCGTTTGCCGGATATTTTCCGGCTGATGAACCAAAATATTCTTGTATCGTAGTGGTTCACAAACCATCTCGTTCAAAAGGATATTACGGAGCAGACGTATCAGGACCGGTTTTCAAAGCAGTAGCTCAGAAGATTTTCACTGACTCGCCTACTCACAACGAAGTAAAAGATTTGAATCAAGCACATCCGAAGCAAGAACAGAATTATCAAAAATATAACAACCTAGTTAACAACTACAAAACCACAATTCCTAATGTAAAAGGAATGCCTGGGATGGATGCTGTGGCTCTGTTAGAAAACTTAGGCTTAAAAGTAAAAGTTACAGGAAACGGAAAAGTGAAATCACAATCGATTCCTAGTGGAGAAAAAATAGTAAAGAATCAAACTATAGTTTTAGAATTATCATAAAAAATCCCCCTCCTTTGGAAGGGTTAAAGAAGGAATGAAAAACCTGAAAGACATATTATATAGAACTTCCATCGAAGCCATCAAAGGTTCGACCGATTTGACTATCAATAAAATCGAGTTTGATTCCCGTAAGGTTTCGACCGGAGACGTATTTGTGGCAATTAAAGGGACCGTAGCAGACGGACATCAATACATCAACAAATGTATAGAGCAAGGAGCGGTTGCAATTATTTGCGAAGTATTTCCTGAAGAAACTATTGATGGAATCACCTACATTCAGGTAGATAATTCACACAAAGCTTTGGCTTTTATGGCTGCTAATTATTATGATAATCCGTCAGAAAAATTAAAGTTAGTAGGTGTTACCGGAACCAACGGAAAAACCACCATTGCAACTCTTTTATATACGATGTTCGAAAATGCGGGTTATAAATCCGGATTGCTTTCGACCGTAAAAATCAAAGTTCACCAAGCGGAATTCCCTGCTACACATACGACTCCAGATTCGCTTACGATAAACTATTATCTGAACGAAATGGTAGAAAGCGGAGTCGAATTCTGTTTTATGGAAGTGAGCTCACACGGAATTCACCAATCCAGAACCGAAGGTTTGCACTTTGCAGGAGGGATTTTTACCAATTTATCACACGATCATTTAGATTATCACAAAACTTTTGCGGAATATCGAGATGTGAAAAAATCGTTTTTTGATAACCTTCCGAAAACGGCTTTTGCTTTATCAAACATTGACGATAAAAACGGAAGTGTGATGTTGCAAAACACCAAAGCTCAAAAAAGAACTTATTCGCTGAAATCCTATTCCGATTATAAAGCCTACGTATTAGAAAATCAATTTATAGGATTACTACTAAAAATTGACAATCAAGAAGTTTACACTAAACTCATCGGAAATTTCAATGCTTATAATCTACTTGCTATTTATGCTACAGGCATAGAATTGGGCTTGGAAAAACAAGAAGCACTTACACTTTTGAGCCAGCTCGAAAGCGTTTCAGGAAGATTCCAATATATCGTATCAAAAAATAAAATCACAGCGATTGTTGATTATGCACACACACCTGATGCCTTAGAAAATGTACTCAATACGATTGCTGATATCCGAACCAAAAATGAACAACTCATCACAATTATCGGTTGTGGTGGAGACAGAGACAAAACCAAACGTCCGGTGATGGCTCATATCGCAAGCAGCTTGAGCGACAAAGCGATTTTCACCTCAGACAATCCGAGAACAGAAGACCCTGAGATGATTATTATAGAAATGGAAAAAGGCGTAGAGCCTCAAAACTATAAAAAAACACTTTCGATTTTAGACCGAAAACAAGCCATCAAAACGGCTTGTCAATTGGCTGAAAGTGGAGACATCATCCTGATAGCAGGAAAAGGTCACGAAACCTATCAGGAAATAAACGGAGTCAAACACGATTTTGATGATATGAAAATTGTAACCGAATTGTTGGAACAACTAAATAAGTAGCCGTATGTTATACTATTTATTCGAATATTTAGACAAAAATTTTGATTTACCCGGAACTGGGGTATTTCAATACATCACGTTTCGTTCGGCTGCTGCTGTGTTACTATCGCTTCTGCTTTCGATGGTTTTCGGTAAACGAATTATCAATTTTATCAGACGTAAACAAATCGGAGAAACTATCAGAGAATTAGGTCTTGAAGGACAAAACCAAAAAGCGGGAACTCCGACAATGGGAGGACTTATCATCATTTTTGCAACACTTGTTCCTGTTTTGTTGTTTGCCAAATTAGACAATATATATGTAATCCTATTGATAGTAACTACCATCTGGATGGGACTTATCGGGTTTTTAGATGATTACATCAAGGTTTTTCGTAAAAACAAAGAAGGTTTAAAAGGAAAATTCAAAGTAGTAGGGCAAGTTGGTTTAGGACTTTTGGTAGGCTCTGTGATGTATTTCAATGATTCCATAACCATCAGAACCGATACCAGCAAAGGAAATGTAGTAATTGAAAATGTAGATGGAGTTCCTACGAAAATGTTGGAAGAAAAATCAACAGCAACTACGATTCCTTTCTTTAAAAACAATGAATTTGACTATGCAGAATTGATTTCATGGGCAGGTGAAGATTACAAAGATTATGCTTGGTTGATTTTCATTCCTATCGTAATTCTAATCGTTACGGCCGTATCTAATGGAGCCAACCTCACAGACGGAATCGACGGTTTGGCAGCAGGATCATCAGCCATAATTGTGGTCGCCTTGGGAATATTTACATTCGTTTCGGGTAATATCATTTTCTCGAATTACCTCAACATTATGTATATCCCGAACTCAGGAGAAATGACCGTATTTATATCTGCTTTTGTTGGGGCCTTAATCGGATTTCTTTGGTATAATGCTTATCCGGCTCAAGTATTTATGGGAGATACAGGAAGTTTAACCATAGGCGGAATTATTGCTGTTTTAGCGATTTCCGTTCGTAAAGAATTATTGATCCCGGTATTGTGCGGAATCTTCTTTATCGAAAACCTATCGGTTGTGTTGCAAGTTTCTTATTTCAAATACACCAAAAAGAAATATGGTGAAGGTCGAAGAATTTTCTTGATGGCACCTTTACACCACCACTTCCAGAAAAAAGGCTATCACGAGAGTAAAATTGTGACCCGATTCTGGATTATAGGAATCCTTTTGGCCATCATATCGATAGTTACTTTAAAATTGAGATAATGAAACTGGTTGTTTTAGG
>JBEBUB010000162.1:0-4757 GCA_040393445.1 Flavobacterium beibuense | reverse complement strand
ATTTTTATGATAGCTTACTACAAGCGTGTGCTTCTGCTCATGCAGAGCACACACAGCGGCTATGCGTCAGGCGGGAAATCCGTCTTCGGTTGACAATTTACGGATACGAGAAATGAGCGTTTCCAAAAGAACAATTCCGGGTAAAAGCCCCGCCCGTCGCATAGCCGCGGAACGTTGTGCGTCAGTGTAAAAAAGCCAACGCTCGGTCAAGCACATTTGGTTTTTGCCTACACACAAAGCCACCGCTGAAATAAGCGAAGCGATTCACGAACACCATTAAAATATAAAATTTACGTGAGTAAAAACCAAAAGAGCTTGCCCTTTCCCACCGCACCCGAACAGAAATATTTACATTATATACACAGTTTTTTGAGATATTTAAAATAAACTGACTAAATTTGCAGCTGACAAAATAACGTCTGAAATAAGCGAAGCGATTCAATGAGACCTTTGAAAATAGACAAGACCGAATTACAATGAACAGAATAAAGGAAGTGTTGGAACAGAAAGGAATTAAACAGACTTGGTTGGCTGAAAAACTTGGGAAAAGTTACAATATGGTAAACGCTTATGCTCAAAACCGACAACAACCACGCTTGGAAACCTTGATGCAAATAGCGGAAATTTTGGACATTGACGTGAAAGAATTGATAATATCAAACAAAGAAAAATAGATGCCAGTAGACTTTTCAAAAATATTAGTAGTTGGTGTTTCTTCGAGAGCACTTTTCAATCTCGAAGAAGAAGAACAAATCTTTAGAGATAAAAATATTCGTGGTTTTCGGGAATACCAATTGGCTAATGAAGATAAGCTACTCGAAAAAGGAACTGCATTTCCATTGGTTGAAGCTTTACTAAAACTAAATACACACGTTGACAAGAAAACCCCAATCGTAGAAGTGGTAATTATGTCAAAAAACAGTCCTGAAACGGGAGTTCGTGTTTTAAAAGCGATTGAACACTACAATCTTCCTATTTCAAGATGGGCATTTTCAGCAGGTGAACCTTTAGCGCCATTTATAAAAGCTTTTAACATTGACTTGTTTCTTTCAAAAGACGAAAAAGATGTTCAAAAAATAATTGACACATCAAACTGTGCTACAGCTTTAGTATTTGACCCACCTGAAAACTACAAACCTGAAACTGACCGCGTAAAATTTGCCTTTGATGCTGACGCTGTTGTATTCTCAGAAGAATCTGAAATTATATTCAAAGAAAAAGGTCTTGAAGAGTTTTGGAAGCACGAAAAGGAAAATGAGAATGTACCTTTAAATGACGGCCCTTTTGCAGCTTTATTGAGAAAATTATCTTATATCCAAGATTTTCTGCCAGTTGAAAAAGAACTTTCCCCTCTGAGAATTGCAATAGTTACGGCACGAAACTCGCCCAGTCATATGAGAGTGATAAAGACTTTCCGAAAATGGAAAGTCTATGTAGATGAAGCTTATTTTATGGGCGGATGGCCTAAAGCACCAGTTTTAGAAGCAATCGGAACACATATCTTCTTTGATGACCAAGACAGCCATTTAAGCGATTCTAAAACAAAAGTTCCTTGTGGTAAAGTATTGTATAAAACGAATTCCATTCTCAAAAATTACGAGAAGGAAATTATTGTTGAACCGAAGAAAGTAAAAGAGAACTAATATGCCAACACTCCATTGGATAGGAAAAGATAAGGTGGTGAGCCACCACCAAGATGTGCCATACAGAGTTTTGGAACACAAATACGGATTTACAGCCGACCCTTCGACTAGCTCAGGGCAGGCAGAAGAACAATCCGAACCGACCAATAGCGGGAACAAAATCATACACGGCGACAACCTCGAAGCCTTAAAAAGTTTATTGCCCGAATACGAAGGAAAAATAAAGTGCATTTACATTGACCCACCTTACAACACAGGCAACGAAAGTTGGGTGTATAACGACAATGTAAACCATCCGAAAATTAAAAAATGGTTGGGCGAAGTGGTAGGCAAAGATGGCGAAGACCTAACCAGACACGACAAATGGTTGTGTATGATGTACCCTCGTCTGAAATTGCTTCATAAACTCTTGGCTGATGATGGTGCTATTTTTATAAGTATTGATGACAATGAACAAGCCAATTTGAAATTGATTTGTGACGAGATTTTTGGGGTTAGGAATTTTATCGCAAATGTTGCTGTAGTTAATAATTTCAAAGGTAGAAGTGATGATAAATATGTTGCCACAGCACACGAAAATCTAATAATCTTTCAAAAAGGAAATTTTGAGACGAAAGGGGTTTCATTACCTGAAGAATATGCCAAAGATTATAAACTTGAAGATGAAAACGGCTTTTACCGATTGCAAGGTCTTAGAAAACGGGGTTCAGGAGCTAAAAAAGAAGATAGACCAAATATGTTCTATCCTTTCTATTTCAATCCAAAGAAAGATAGAATTTCATTAGAAAAATTAGACGAAATCGATATTGAAATTTTGCCAAAACTCTCTGATGGCTCTGATGGTCGATGGAGATGGGGTAAAGAAACAGTTCTGAAAAGGTTAGATGAGTTAACTTGTCAAATAGTCAAAACACGAAACGAATATGATGTTTTTCAAAAAGACCACCTTAACAAAGATGGTATTGAGAAAAGAATTAAGCCTAAATCATTTTGGCACGGTTCAGAATTTTCTGCAGAAGCAGGGACATTAGAGCTCAAGAAAATTTTTAACAAGAAAGTATTCGAAACGCCAAAATCGTGTGATTTCATATTTTATATAATTCAGCAAACTACTGATAAAGATTCAATTGTGTTAGACTCTTTCGCAGGTTCCGGCACCACCGCTCACGCAGTTTTAAACCTAAACAAACAAGACGGTGGTAATCGCAAATTCATTTTGGTAGAAATGGAAGATTACGCCAACGATATTACTGCCGAAAGAGTAAAGCGTGTAACTAAAGGTTATGGAGAAGGTAAAAAAGCCGTAGAAGGCACGGGGGGGGCATTCGATTATTACGAGCTAGGTTTACCTCTTTTTGACGAAAACCAAAACCTAAACGAGAAAGTTGGCTTAGCGAAAATCAGAGAATACATTTGGTTTTCAGAAACTCGAACTTCATTTAAAGAGCCAAACAAAGAACCTTATTTTTTAGGCAAAAAGGATGAATCGGCTTATTATTTCATTTACGAAAAAGACCGTTTGACAACTTTGGATTTTGACGCATTAGAACTCATCAAAACCAAAGGTGAGCAATATGTAATCTATGCCGACAATTGTTTGTTGCCAAAAGAATTTATGGCAAAGAAGAACATCATTTTCAAAAAAATACCAAGAGACATCACAAAATTTTAATGATGAATGGTGAATGTTGAATTGAGTTATTTCCATTTTGGAAACAACTGAAAAACATAAAAAAAATATGAGTGATTTAGCACCGAAACAGAACAACTTTATTTTATACACCACACCAGAAGGTGAGGTAAAGTTGAATGTACTATTGGAGAACGAAACTATTTGGCTTACCCAAGAACAGATGAGTCAGCTTTTTGACCGTGAAAGAAGCGTGATTACCAAGCACATAGGTAACGTTTTCAGCGAAGGTGAATTGGAAGAAAAAAGCAATGTGCAAATTTTGCACATTAGTGGTTCAGACAAGCCTGTTAAATTCTATAATCTTGATGTTATCATTTCCGTTGGTTACCGAGTTAAGTCACAAAGAGGCACACAATTTAGAATTTGGGCTACCAAAACCCTGAAAGAATATATTATCAAAGGTTTTGTGTTAGACGATAACCGATTGAAACAAGGTGAAGCGGTTTTTGGCAAAGATTATTTCAAAGAGTTATTGGAGCGTGTTCGTTCCATCAGAGCCAGTGAACGCAGAATTTACCAGCAAATCACAGACATTTTTGCAGAATGTAGCATTGATTACGACCCAAAAGCAGAAATTACCAAGAATTTTTATGCAATGGTGCAAAACAAGTTTCATTTTGCCATTACAGGACAAACAGCGGCCGAAATCATATTTAAAAATGCCAATGCAAAAAAAGAAAATATGGGTTTGACCACTTGGAAAAACGCACCAGAAGGCAGAATCCTAAAATCAGATACTACAATAGCCAAAAACTACCTACAAGAGAAAGAGATAAAACAATTGGAACGAACAGTAACAAGCTACTTTGATTATATCGAAAACCTGATTGAGCGAGAAAACACTTTTACAATGGAAAGTTTGGCAAACAGTGTAGATAAGTTTTTGAACTTTAACGAATTCAAAATTTTAGAAGGCAAAGGAACAAAGTCGCATCAACAAGCTATTTCCAAAGCAGGAAAAGAATACGACCAGTTTAATAAGACACAAAAAATTATTTCTGACTTTGATAAACAAATCAAGAAATTAAAAAAATAGGCTATGGAATTAAAAAGTTATCAGCGAAAGGTAATTGAGAATTTGGAAGAATATTTGGGTTATGTTCAAGAGCATAAAAGTTTATCCAAAGCCTTTAACCAATATTGGGAAGACAAAATCGGCCCATATAATCCATTGGATGGTACAGGAATGGAACCCTATAAAAACAACATTCCTAATGCAGCCCACGTTTGCGTTAAAGTACCAACGGCAGGTGGAAAAACTTTTATTGCTGTTAATGCTTTGCATACCATTTTTTCGGCTTATGATACCGCAAAACCCAAGGCGGTTATTTGGTTAGTTCCTTGGAGTAATTTATTACAACAAACTGTAAATACACTTTCCAATCCCGAACATCCCTATCGTCAAAAACTCAATTCGCTTT
>JBEBUB010000161.1:0-4764 GCA_040393445.1 Flavobacterium beibuense | reverse complement strand
AGCTCAATTTGAGTAATAATAAAAGCGGCATAAATAGCAAAGTGCAACAAGGCCGGAATAGGTCTTTTAAACATTTTCTTTTGTCCGAAAGCCACAAGTAACATATTTTTAAATCGGGCTTGTGGGTTGTCCGTACGGTTGACGTTTCTACCTAATTTAATGTTGCGGATAAGTTGTTTGATGTTTTTTACGAAAAAACCAACTCCCAGAATAAGAAGTAAACCAAAAATAATGCTAGAAATGATACTCATAAAAATTACTCGTTTTCTTGTGGTGCTACATAGGGTTTATTTTTCTTCCCAAATAATGATACATTGATGTATCTTGTCGGGTTCAGGCGAACGTCTTGCAATAATAATTCTAGTTCTTTTGAAGCTTTGGTGAGGTTATTATACAAATGTTCGTCTTTCATAAGTTTACCCATAGTTCCTTTTCCGGATTGCATTTCGCTAATCATAGCGTTAACACCGTTTAATGTGTTCTCGATATCCTTAACCATTTTACCGGTATTCAATTTTGCTAATGAATCAGAGAGTTTAGCAAAGTTGTCTGAGGTTTTGTTTAGGTTGCTTAACGTATTGTTGATGTTTTTCTCATTGTGTGCCAACATACCATTCATGGTTTTTGAAGCGGCATTCATGTGTTTCATCGTTTCAGTAAGTTGCTCTAAAGCAATCGAAAGGTTCTCTTTGTTTTTGTCATCTAAAACTTTATTCAGATTGATAAGCAAAGAGTCTGCACTAGTCAAGGTGCTTTCTAACTTAATTTGAAGAGGCCCTAATTGACCACCTACTTTTGATAACAATCCTATTCTGGCAGCGCTTTGAAGAGTGTCTCCACTTTGAGCCAATACTGAGTCTTCAAGATTCGGGATAAGGGCTATTTGTTTTCCTCCGATAAAGCCTGGTTCATAAACTTCGAGTATGCTTGATTTCGAAATAGGGAAATCTGTTTTTACTTGTATCTCAACTACTAAATTTCCTTGTCTGTTGATGGTGATTCCACTTACTTTTCCTATTCCTAATCCGTTTAGAGTTACCGGAGCCGAAGCAGACAAGCCTTCTACATTGTCATAAACAACATAATAGTTGTCATATTTGCTGAAGATATCTTGCCCTTTTAAAAAGCTGTATCCCCAAATAGATAAAAGTAGTGCAGTAAGCACTAATATTGCGGTTTTAATTTCTCGTGTTAGTTTCAAAATATATGATTTTTTGCAAATTTAATATAAAAATTGTTGGACGCTTTATTAGAATGGGTCTAAATTAGCGTGCAATAGCCAGTATTTTGTAGCTCATGCATACTATTTCACTCTTTCTCCGTTTTTAAAGGTTACGATAAAGGCAGATGTATAACCTTTATCCTTAGCTTCTCTAAGCAAATTTTGGGCCATTTCGTGACTGTTTGTCTCGCCGTAATAATAACGATATAGACTTCCGTCTTTGATTTTAGTGATTGAGTCTAACCCGTTGAAGTTCTGAGGTTTGGTTTCTAGGTTGGTTCCGCTAGCGGCAATCTGTACTTTATAAACCGGGCTATCTTGGTTTACTTTCTCAATTGTTTTCTCAACCGCTTTTTCGATTTGTTTCTCAGTTTGTTGAACCGTTGTTTTTTGCGGTTCGACAACTATTTCAAATGGTTCAGACTCTGAGTAGTATTCGTTTTTGTAACTCACAATAGCTTTAGCGATAGACTGAGCTAATTCGTTTTGTCCTTTTTCTGAGCTCAAATATTTAGCCTCTTCAGGATGAGATACAAACCCAAGTTCTATCAGCACACTAGGCATAGCACAACCGTGTAACACATAGAAAATATCTTGCTTTACACCTCGGTTATGGCGTTTGAGGTCTGTCGTGAAGCTTTTCTGAATATTGCTTGCTAGATGGATGCTTTGGTCTTTATAAACCCCTTGCATCATTACCATAGCGATTACAGATTCCGGATTATTAGGGTCATACTTTTGGTATTTCTCCTGATAGTTTTCCTCTAAAAAGATAACGGCGTTCTCTCGTTTAGACACCTCCATATTTGATTTGTCTTTTGACATACCCATAACGTAAGTCTCGGTTCCGTAAGGTCTTGAGCTGTCGTTAGAGTTACAGTGAATAGAGACAAAAATATTAGCTTTGGCTTTGTTAGCTATTACCGAACGGTCTTTTACTTCAATAAAAACATCGGTTTTTCGGGTATAACCCACCTCAATATCTTTATACTTTTCGAGTAATTTCCCCACTTTGAGGGCCACAGATAGCACCACATCTTTTTCTTTGACTCCGTTTTTGAGTGCTCCGGGGTCTTTACCACCGTGACCTGCATCGAGAACCACTTTAAATTTATCTTTGGATTGACTAAAAGTAACAGTTGTTGTAAAAACAAGAGATAATAGTATGAAAAGTCTGATTTTGGAATTTATTCTGTTTATCATAAACTAAAAGGGTTATAATTTTCGTAAACCTGTATCGTTCTAAAAAATATGTGTAATTTTGCCAGGTTCAAAAACTGAGCCATACATTTTACAAAAATAGTATTAAAACCATTGCAAGCAAAGTTATTTCATATCGTTTTTACGGCTTTTTTGTGGAGCTTTTTTTCAATGGCAATGTATGCTCAGGAAAACCCAATAACAGAACTAAATATTCCTCCAACACCGATTCAAGAGGATAGTTTGCCACAGCCAAAAGAACTTCCGCTTGAGCTAGAGCAACCTCAAGACAGTATAAAAATCGTTAAAGACAGCCTGAAACCCAAAAAAGGCAAACTGGAGGATATGATTGTTAGATCAGCTAAAGATTTTAATACGGTTAATCAAAAAACAAAAGTTTCTCGACTATATAACCAAGCCAAAATCACTTATCAAGACATGGTGCTTGAGGCAGGTGAAATTATTATTGATTATAGCAGAAGCGAAGTATATGCTAAAGGAATTGTAGATTCTACGGGAAATTATACCCAGCGACCTATTTTTAAGCAAGGGAGTAATGTGGTAGAGCCTGATACTATAAAATTCAACTTAGATACTAAAAAATCTAAGATTTGGAATGCTAGAACCGAGCAACAAGACCTGAGAATCAGAGCAGCCGAAACTCGAAAAGAGAACGATTCGGTGTATTATATGAAAGATGCGATATTCACCACATCAAAAGATATCGATAACCCTGAATATTATTTTCATACCCGAAAACTCAAAATGATTCCGGGAGAAAAGGTGATTGTTGGTCTGACCAATATGGTGATTATGGATGTTCCGACACCTGTGGGAGTTCCGTTTGCATTTTTCCCGACTACGACTAAAAACACATCGGGTTTTATAGTGCCTACCTTTGGTGAAAACAACCGTCAAGGATATTTCCTGCAAAACGGAGGATATTATTTTGCCCTGTCTGATCACTATGATTTGGCTGTGATGGGAGACTATTACACCAACGGAAGTTACGGACTTCGTTTTGAGTCGAGTTATGCTTGGCGTTATCAATTTCGTGGGAATGTCAACGTAAGGATAGAGAACCTGATTACTAGCGAAAG
The DNA here is from genome assembly GCA_040393445.1 of Flavobacterium beibuense. Taxonomy (GTDB): domain Bacteria; phylum Bacteroidota; class Bacteroidia; order Flavobacteriales; family Flavobacteriaceae; genus Flavobacterium; species Flavobacterium beibuense_B. The sequence goes on along the minus strand of JBEBUB010000161.1, from coordinate 1,242 downwards.
AGGTCTTCCGGACTATGCTAAAACCAAGATTTATAACATTCAGTGGAGTCATCAGCAAGACCAGAAATCGAGCCCTAGTTCTAGGTTTTCGGCTTCGGTGAACTTGGGTAGCAGTACGTATTTCCAGAACTCGATCAACCAAATGAATGTGAGCTCAAGGATGAATAATACCATGAGTTCGTCAATCAACTATTCTAAAACGTTTGATTCTGAACCTCAAGTGAATATGTCGCTTACTGCAACGCATACTCAAAACACTCAGACTCAAAAAATTGATATGACTTTGCCTACACTTCAACTTAGTGTAGATAGGATTTATCCGTTTGCTTCGAGAGACGAAAGCAAAAAGGGAATCATTAAAAATATCAACTTGCAGTATAACCTGAATGCCAAAAACAGTTTCTCTACGACTGATTCGCTTTTCTTTACTCCTGCCATGTTTAAAGATTCTAGAACAGGAGCCCAGCACTCGATTCCGTTGAGCACGAATTTCAAAGTGCTTAAATACTTTAGTATTCCGATTTCGTTAACCTATAACGAAGTATGGACGATGAATACGATTAGAAAACAACGTAATTTTGAAACCGACAGAGATTCGATTACTCCCATCAATGGTTTTGATCGTTTCGGGACGTATAGCTTCAACACCAGTGTCGGGACAACCATTTACGGAACATTCGACTTTGGTAAAGACAAGAAATTTCAAGGACTTCGTCATACGATAAGACCTTCGGTTTCTTATAACTATACACCTGCTTTTGACGAATATTACGAGAATTACCAGATTGATGCTATGGGAACTACTATGGCAGAATATACTCGTTTTGAAGGCGGATTATATGGCACACCCAACAACCGTTATGCCAGCACATTGGGCTTTACGTTGGCCAACTCTTTTGAAGGGAAATTCAGAGACCGAGATTCTACCAAAGTAGAACCTAAAAAAATAATGCTCCTGAACAGTTTGAATTTCGCTACCGGATATGACATGGCAGCTGATTCTCTCAAATGGAGAGAAGTGAGTCTTACGGCAGGAACCACACTACTTGACGGAAAACTGGGCGTGAACTTTAATGCAGGTTTAGACCCGTATGCTCTTGATAATGCCAACCGAAGAATCGACCGATTTAATATCGATAACGGAGGAAGTCTTTTCCGACTCACTAGAGCGAACCTTACGCTTAACTATTCGTTTGCTAGCACAGATTTCTCAGGAAATTCGGGAAGCAACAACCAACAAGG
>JBEBUB010000160.1:0-4811 GCA_040393445.1 Flavobacterium beibuense | reverse complement strand
AGATTTTGCCTATGAACAGGTAGAGCAAATGGACTTGCCCGAATTTGCAAAAACATACTTCGATTATGAAGCTTATGCCCGTGACCTGTTTTGCGGTGACTATTGGAGCAATAGCGGTCACGTATTTTATAATTCGTGAATTTTTGGGAACGGTGCGCCGTTCCCATCTTTATTGAAATCCGGTGGGCAAAAAAGACAGATCCTCCCCAGGTCGGAACAGTCTTTTTTGCGAGAAACAGAACAACCCCTTTGTTAAATGCCCCCGCACTGCCGTTCCTTACCTGCATTTTTCCAATAGGTTGTATCGGGATATACTACCTTGCGTGAGTTGAGACGGAAAAGAAAGTAGCGAAGAAGCCTAATGATATATTATTAGTGAATTTTTAAAGAACATTTTCTATTTGTTTTTTATATCAAACAACCATTTTTATAACTTTCGAATGTATACTTTTTCTTATTTTAGCGAAAGGGAAACACGTTAATTATATATGGCATATAACAGTAGATTTTAGAGATAAGTATCACACCAGATTGACCTATCCCAAAATTAATAAAATACAATTATGAGAGATTTTTCAGTTGATTTACAGACTGAGCGAATATACTCTGCGAAAACTAGAGAATATTTTGAAGAAGTAATTAAGTCGTATTACTCCGAGAGCTATAGGTCTGCGGTAGTCATGTTATATTCAATTGTAATAGCTGATTTACTTTACAAAATAGAAGACCTTAAAGAACTATATGGAGATATAAATGCAATAGCGATATTGGATGAAATTACCTCATTGCAAAAACGTAACCCAAATTCCCCAGATTGGGAGTCTAAACTTATTGAACTAATCAAAGAAAAAACGAATCTATTAGAACCAGCAGATTTTCTTCACTTAGTTACCTTGCAAAAGCACAGACATCTCTGCGCCCATCCTGTTTTGACGGAAGGCTATGAATTGTATAGACCTAACCGTGAAACCGCTCGAGCACATATAAGAAACATGCTCGATGGTGTCCTTGTTAAACCACCGCTTCTTTCAAGAAAAATATTCGATGACTTGCTGTTAAATTTAGCATCCGTTAAATCGATAATATTTAATCCTATTCAACTCGAAAGGCATTTAAAAACAAAATATTTAGATAGAATAAATGACAAAACATTAAAACATATATTCAGGTCTCTTTGGAAAATAACTTTCAAAACAACAAATGTGCAAAGCGATGAAAACAGAGATATAAATTTAAAAGCATTGATAATTATACTTAGGTATAATTATCAAACTTTATTCGATTTAATTCCTAGAGAAATAGACTATTATAGTGAGATAAGTGTTGAAAATCTTTCGGTTTTTATTTCATTTCTTAACCGCTTTCCTAAAATATTCGACACATTAAATGAAAGCGCAAAGATATTGACAACAAATACTATTAAAAAAGATGCTGATTTTGATACATTCGCAATTTTTTTATCAAAAGATATTGAGGAACATATAGAAAAAGTGTTAGCTATCAACTGGAATAGTGGATATGAATCCGTTTATATAACAAGTCAAAGCATAATAGAAGTTTACGAATACGCACTGAATGATGGCAAGAGAGACTTAGCTTTTAACTTTCTTATTAAATCATTTGGAAATAGTAATCAGTATGATATAGCTGATAGTAGATTTGAGAATTTAATCCAACCTCGCTTAAATGAATTTTCAAAGAAAGAGCTTAGGGCAATCGTTAAGGAAATCAATGGCAATTCACAGATTTATGATAGAAGGAAAGCAAGAAGCACAAATTATTTAATTAAGGAGAGAATAATTGAAGTATTCGATAATTTTGACTTTACTAAATTTAATAATTTCAAATACTAAACGTCATATATATTAAACCTATCTAAACCTAAAATAGTATCATGGGATTTACAAAAGCACTTTATTACCCGACAATTGACATTAAGAATGAAGATTGGTTAAAAACAGCTGTTCTTTTTTGGGATGAAATAAATACAATTGTTCCTCTTTCGATTGATAACCCATACCAACAGAATTCAACTCAATATCTTGCAGACGAAGGAATATTGCTACCAATGCACGTAAATCCAGACATTGATACGATTGAAGATCTGACAACTGATACATTAAACTACCTTAATACAAATGAGGGTTTTCAATTATTGACACAAGGACGAGATAGATATTCTACTATCCACAGGAATAAATTGCCAAAGGATGTAAGTCGTTTATTTGACATTCATCCTGAAAAGTTACCTTATGAAATCCAACATATTCTACGACAAAATATTACAAAGGATGGGTGGTATAGAGTAGACTCTGATTTTGCGACCTTTTATATGACACTTCTTGCTAATAAATTATGTGAAGAAAAGTCCATTGCACTACTAACTGAAAACACACTCACATCAAATTTGACAGATAAGGTAAGATTAGATAATCAGATAGCTATTAAAGGTAGAGAATATGACCTCTATAACCATAGAAATAATGAAAAGTATATTCATCTTGCTCAAGGTATGCTTACCAACCTAATTATCGAGGGCATAAAGATAAAACCATCTTCATCTCTTGAGGATATTGTAAAATTCAAGCAAAGGTATAGCGATGAACTCGGATTATTTAGAACCAACATCACAAATCTCACGCAAAGTGTTTCAGGAGAAAAAAGAATAGATGCGGTCAGACAGGAGGTTGAAGATATCTATAAGGATGAATTTCTACCTGCATATAACAACTTGAAAAAGGCTTTGAATGGGTCTGGTATTAAATGGGTTTCAGATAATATCATGAAAGTCTCAGTAATTTCGACTGGCGCCACCGCATTGCCTATGGCTTTGCTCGGACTCGCATTACCACAAGCATTAATAGCTGGCGCAGGAATTTCACTTATAACATCTTTAATTTCTTATAATGAAGAAAAGAAGGAAAAACTTAGAACCAATCCATATTCTTACTTGCTGAAAGTGAGCGAGAAAATTTAGGATTGGCTTAAAATTGTGACCATTTAAATCCATTAACTCGTATTAGTATGAAAGGAATTAAACTTATACAAGATAAAAAACTGGCAACCAAAACTAGCTATATTGTAGAATTTGAGAGTACCAAAACCAATTTTACAGGCAAGGAAATATTCAAGAATGGTACAACTAAGTATTATCCTTTTTACGAAAAAGATGGGAAGATTGAAAGGAAATACAAATCTATCGGTTGCATAACAGTCGATAAGGGGGTGGTCTTAAAATCAGGTGTTTCTTTTACTGAAAGTAAGGGCTTTGGTTTCACCAACCCCAAAGGAGTTTTTAATTTGTTTTATTATTTTCAAGACAAGTTTCCTACCATACATGAGTTAGTGATATCAAAAACAGCTACCTCAAAAATTGACGGTACTAAGTTTATTTTGAATGTTGATGATTTTGTACGATTAGAAGAACAGACAAGTAATTTTGTTGAGAACAAAAAAAATGAAAGCCAGAATCTATATCAGTTGATACTTCACAAAGTGATTCCTTCGGAAATTGACCCTCCAAACAAACCGGAATATGTCAAAGGTTCTCTAAAACTATTTATTGAACAATACAACAATGTTAACTTTTCAGATGAAGAATCAAAAGATTTAACCAATCTTTTGATTAATTCTGGTCTGCCACAGGAAACACTGATTTCGGCAAAAACAGACATCGACATTATTTACATTGAAGATATTATTGAAGAATACAAAGGGATCTTAAAACAAACAACCGATACCTCGTCATTAGAGGAGCGTTGGCATCAGTTTTTCAAAAAACACACTTGGATATTTTCTCAAATATTTTCCTTTCCTGCAGTCTTTCTTGATGATAAAGTAAATGTTGGCGGACATAACATAGGTGGAAGTAAAGACAAAATCGTAGATTTTCTATACAGAAATAAGATTAATAAAAACATAGCTTTTATTGAAATAAAAACTCATTTGACACCAATAGTATCAAATACTGAATATCGAAACGACTTATACCCCATCGGTAATCAACTAACTGGCGCAATAGTTCAAGTGCTTGACCAAAAGAACAATCTGTTGAAGAATTATCACTCTATAGTCGGAACTGAAGCAGAATCATTGAAATCGGTTTGTGTCGTTGTTGCTGGAGATACCTCCAAATTTGGAAAGTAAGGTCAAGATGCCTCCTTTGAATTATTCAGGTGGAGTAACAAGGATGTGTTGGTTATTCCTTTTAACGAACTTCTTGATAAAATAGTAAATCTGCTTGACCTATTTAAAAAGAAAACGGTGTAAGAGATTGTGAAACCTATGAGATTATAATTACTTTTTAAAATATTCCGATGCTATTCCGCTAATCCCCACGCTGAAATATTTTTTGTTTCCGTTCAATGCTTTAACGGCTGTCATCAATTCTTCGGGGTCGGAGAATTTCAAGACATAACCTGAAACGCCTACCTTTAGCATACCTGTTATGCTCTCCGTGTCATCTTCCGTACTTGAAATTAGGACTTTCAAATCGGGATACTTTTCGAGTAAAAGTTTAGCCGTAGTAAAGTCTTCCTCAATGAGACAGACATCCGGCAACTTGCCACCCTCTTTTATTTTTTGTAGGGCATCCTGCCCGTAACCCGATTGGAACAATACCGTATATCCCGAATTTTCAAGTTGCTTTACAGACATATCCCGAAGCTTTGGATTGTCATCTATGACCGCTACATAGACATTATTTTTGTTGTCTTTTCCAGTATTCATAATATCTGTTTTAAAAGTAGCGACCTGCAATAAAAAAGCGCAGGCAACTACACTTACTCGATACTGGGGTACTGGTATACCTT
>JBEBUB010000159.1:0-4827 GCA_040393445.1 Flavobacterium beibuense | reverse complement strand
AAGATTTGAATGTACTGATACTCGATGTTTCAGACAAAGATTTTGTGGCTAATCATCAGGATTATTTGTCGATTTTGAATGAGATAAGTAGCAAAATTTAATTTTCTTTAAATTAAATCCTCATACTCAACTTCAAACTAAATACTCGAGTTGTTAAGTAGTTTGGAATCCCATATTGGAATTTCGTATACACATCTCTTACCCACGTGTTAGTAATCGCATTTTGGTTGTTGAAAAGGTTAAAAATTTCTAATCCTACAGAAAGCTCTTTAAAGTTTTTAAACAAACCATTGTTTTGTAGATTTTCTTTAGAGCTATCTACGAAAACATACGAAAAACCAACATCGGCTCTACGGTAATCTTTCAAGCGATTTTGGTAAACATAAGGGTCTGCATAAGAAGGCGAACCTCCCGGAAGTCCTGTGTTATAAACCAAATTCAAATATACCTTTACGTTCGGGATGTTTGGCATATAATCTTGAAACAAAATTCCGAATTTGAGCCTTTGGTCTGTTGGTCGGGCAATGTAGCCTCGATTATCAATATTTTCTTCGGTTTGCAGATATCCAAAACTGAACCAAGATTCCGTTCCGGGAACAAATTCTCCGTTTAGTCGAGTATCAAACCCAACCGCATAGGCTTCAGCATTGTTGGTAGCACTATATCGGATTCGGACATTTTCTAAAGTGTAAGGATTTACATCTGTCATCGATTTATAGAACGCTTCTGAAACCAATTTAAAAGGTCGTTCCCAAAGCTTAAAACTATAATCATGAGACAATACATAATGTATAGATTGTTGTGCTTTTACATCAGCCACAACTTCTCCCATTTGATTACGAAGTTCTCTATACATCGGAGGTTGGTGATACATTCCCAAAGAAAAACGGAAAATCATATCTTTTTCCCAATCGGGTTTGATAGCAAATTGACCTCTCGGAGAGAAAACAGTTTGGTTAGAAGAAGAAATTTCTTCACCCGAAACATTCCAATTATGAGCACGAACTCCCAAGTTATACCAAATTTCGTGAGCTCCCAAAGAACTTCTTCTGTTGAGTTGAACAAAACCTGAAAGCCTGTCTATCGTAGTAAAATTAGTAGCTCTCACATTTTGGTAAGGCACAAGCGGACCCACATAAGGATTATAAGGTTGGTCGTTTCTGTCAAATCCAATAGGTGGATTCAGAGAAAATCCGGCTGAATCGATAACTTCCCATTCAACCAGACGATCACGAATGTCCTCACGAGTATATTTCACTCCCCATTCCAATTGGTTTTTATCCATAAAATGGAAACCTTTAAGCTCTAAATTGAGGATAAAAGCATCGAGATTGTTTCGTCCGTGGTTGAGTTGAGAACCGATTCCTCTTGTGAATTCTACATCTCCAAAATCATCTGACCCTATATTGGAATCTACTTCTCCCAAGCGATATTGTCCTAAAATGTCGAAATGCTCTTGTTCTGTAGCGTGATAAGCAGAACCAATAAACTTCAAACTTGAGTTGTCGTTAATCAAATACGTTGTTTTTAAAGCTCCGAAATAGGTCGTATATTGATCCTTTTCTTGTCCTTCATAAAAAACAGAAAGTTCCGTTGGGTTATCTACCGTTCCGAATTTTGTTCGACGAACAAGTGGCTGATAATCATAATTGTTAGAAGAAATATTTCCTAAAAAGCTAAACTGCCATTTTTTGTTGGGTGTAAAGGTGATATAACTCTGCACATCAGCAAAAGTTGGTTTAAAGTTGGTTTCGGTATCTTGAGAGTTTACCAAAAGTGAATTGTCTCGATAGCGACCTCCAACAATTCCGCTCCATTTTTGATTTTTTGAAACACCTTCCAAAGTAATACTTCCTCCTAGGAAACTGGCTTCAGCTCTAGCTCCTAAATGGGTTGGGTTTCGATAAGTAATATCTAAAACTGATGATAATTTATCTCCGAATTTCGATTGAAAACCTCCGGCTGAAAAGTCGATATTATCAACCATATCTGTGTTTGTGAAACTCAAACCCTCTTGCTGCCCGGAACGAATCAAAAACGGACGGTAAATTTCGATTTCGTTTACGTAAACCAAATTTTCGTCATAATTCCCACCTCTAACGTTGTATTGTGTGCTGAGTTCGTTGTTTGAATACACTCCCGGAAGGGTTTTCAAAACGTTTTCGATTCCTGCATTAGCTCCCGGAATCAGACGTATGGTTTTGGGGTCCAGAGCCGTAACTCCTTCGATGCGTTTTCTTCCATCAGACGTGATAACAACTGTTCCTAATTGCTCTGAATTGGTGCTAAGAATCGGATGAAATTCAAAATCTTCGTTAGGTTTTAACTTCACATAAACCATATAAGGCTGAAATGACATGTGAGCAAAAATCAGCTGACCTTCTGTGTTAGAAGGAATCTCAAGCATATAAAATCCGTTTTTGTTGGAAATGGTTTTCGCTTCAGCGAAACTTACGGAAACACCTTCAACGGCTTCGTTTTTTTCGTTTAAAATAACACCTTTTACTCGGGAAGTTTGTTGAGAAAAGGCACAAATGCCTGTCAAAAGAAATAAAACTGCTAAAAATTTATTCATTGGTTTTCTGACTTCTAAAAAAATGCGTTTCAAAGGTAGTAGAATTTCCCACATTATCGGTAACAATCACTTTTAAATTGTTCCGCCCTTCTTGCACTTTTCCGTCAGAAAAATCGTGTACTAATCGTTTGGTTTTATAATCGTATTCCATCAGTATCCACGTGTCGTTCAGATAAGCGTTGTAGGTGTCAATTCCCGATCCTCTATCGTCTATTTCGATTTGCAACGAAGCTTCTTTGCTTAGCCATTTTCCTTCAGAGAAATTAATCAGCTTCACAACCGGAGCAATCGTATCTTGCACTAACGTAAACTGACCCGTGTTTCGTGTCCAGGTTTTGAAAAAAACATCAGAAACTTCGGTTTTGTTGTGTTTTTTTGAATTTCCTTCTAAGCTGGCAATATAAGTTTTGCTTCGCAGGTGCTTCGGAACAGAAGTATCGTTAAACGTAATTGCATAATTTTTATGTACAGGAATTGTGTTGTCAGCAAAAGTTAACACTCCGTTTTTGACATCAAAAAGCAGTTCGAAATCTTCATAAAAAACATTCGGAGAAACATAAACAGTAACATTCTCTTTTTCGTAAAGATTCTCAACTTTTGATCGTAACATAAGCGGACTTTTCGCTTGTTTTTTCACTTTTGGTGCAGTTGAAGTGTGTTTAATCGGGACAACAATCGTGATTTTATTTTGATGAAAATCTGTAATTTCTATTTTGTAAGAATGCGTGATATTAGAAGAAATCTCAATAATTCCTGATTTTTTGTTGTGACTAATCAAACTCAACGGATACGGATTTGCTACAAAGAGTTTTTGCACCCTGTTTTTTTGTTTGATCCATCGTTCGTAATCAATAAAAGCATTCAAATATCGAGTTTCTGCAAAAGCAAATGAGTCGAAAGCAACCCAAAAGTCAGGACTTCCGTTCAAAAAAGTTTCGATTTTATAAACGCCGTTTTTGTTATAATTGAAGTCAAACAAATCATAGGCATTCACTCCGAAACCTATTTTTCCGTTTGCCAATACAGGTTCGGCCAAATAGGTTCCGTTTTTTTGTTGAGAAATTGTCACATTTGAGGCAACTTCTGAACCGTTTGCCACAGCATTCTCACCAATCGGGTAAACCGTAAGGCTATTGATATGAGGTTTTTTCGTATCTGTAATTCTTTTACTGAACCCAAAATGCATTGGGTTGATGATGTTTTCTGATTTCGAATCCCGGATTTCGAAATGCAAGTGAGGCCCTCCGGAACCGCCTGTGTTTCCTGAATAAGCAATGAATTCACCTTGTTTTACTTTAAAATCTGAAGCTTTAGGAAAGAACTCTACCTCGAATGATTTTTGGTTGTATTGTTGTTTTTTTACGTAAGCTTCAATCTCCGGAGCAAATTTTTGCAAGTGACAATAAACGGTGGTGTAACCGTTCGGGTGAGTAATATAAAGGGCTTTCCCGTTACCCCAAGTTGAGACTTTGATTCTGGAAATATAGCCATCAGCAGACGAAAGTATTCGTAACCCTTCTTTTTGTTGGGTTTTAAAATCTAATCCAGAATGAAAATGGTTGTTTCTGAGCTCTCCGAAACTTCCTGATAAATGTAGCGGAACTTCTAAGGGAGAAGCAAAATAATCTGTAGGGTAGTTTTGAGCAAAAGTAAAATGCCCACATACAAACAAAAAAACAAACAACAACTTCTGCATACTATGGGTTTTTGGCTAAAAATACGATTTTTAGAGGTGAGAACAAAAAGTAAGCCGAAAAACAAAGAATAATTTATGGTTTTAAAATCATTTTATCATAGGGTATGATTGTTTGAAAACCTTTATTTTTAAAATAATCTGTCGGATTTTCTGAAGAAGCAGCTAAAATAAAATCTCCACCCCAAGCTCCTAAACTTTTGATGCTTCCTTCAAAATCCGGAAAAAGAAGATGTTTGGCGGTAGGCATTTCCAGCACAGCACTCATAATGTTTTCGTGCTTGTCTAGCAAATGACAGAAATCTGTTAAGTTGTTGGCTTGAAGAATATTTCGAGTGATTTGGTTTATCTGTAGAACGGTTTCCGAAATATGAAGTTTTTTGCTTTTATAATTAGCAATAGCGGTTCGGCTATTTTGTTTTTTATTTAAGTAAACAAAATACAGATTTTGGGTAAAATTCGGTCGAAACTGAACCGTTTCAACAAGAGGTTTTTCGTTTTCTAATTGATATAAAATAGGAGAGTTTTGTGAAGCACAAGCAATATCATAACCACTTCC
>JBEBUB010000158.1:0-4838 GCA_040393445.1 Flavobacterium beibuense | reverse complement strand
ATATTTTCATCTAAGATTCCTGCTCGATATCCAACTAAAATTACGGCTAATGTAGCTGCAGCATGAGCTCCGCTCAAACCGAAAATAAGTTGACGTTGTGCAGCAGAATATTTAAACGAAAGTTGGGTGAAAAGTGCTGCGAGCCATTTCCCGATAAGGGCCACAGCCGATAACGTTCCGGCTATAATAAGAGCATTTGGGCCTTTCATAATAACACTCACATCGACAAGCATCCCCACTCCCACTAAGAAAAACGGAATAAAAAGTGAATTCCCGATAAATTCGATTCGGTTCATTAGAGCTGAAGAATGCGGAATGAGTTTGTTTAACGCCAATCCGGCTACGAAAGCTCCGATGATAGGCTCTACTCCTGCTACTTCAGCCAAGAAGGCTGCGAAGAATACGACAGATAATACGAAGATATAGTGGGAATGTTTCTCGCTTTCCAGTTTTCTGAAAAACCATTTGGCAATTCTCGGAATAATGAAAAACATGATAAACGAAAAGATGGCCAACGACACGATTAAACGAATCCAGAATTCTTTGTCGAGATTACCTTGACTATTCCCGATGATAACAGCCAAAATGAGTAGTACGGCTGTGTCTGTCAGAATCGTACCTCCTACAGAAACGGCTACGGCTTGGTTCTTTGAAACTCCGAGTTTACTCACAATCGGATAAGCCACAAGCGTATGAGTAGCAAACATACTAGCTGTTAAGAAACTAGCATTAAAATCATAACCTAACAAATAATAACACACCGGAAATCCTGAAGCCAAAGGAATTATAAAAGTAAATAAACCAAATAAAAGACTTTTATTTCGGTTAGATTTGAATTCGTTCATATCAAGCTCAAGACCTGCAATAAACATGATATACAATAACCCAATGGTCGAAAAAAGGTCTATAGCTGAGCTTTTCTCAAGCACTCCAAATCCATGAGGGCCAATACAAACACCTGCTATAATCAACCCGATAATTCCGGGAATATTTAATTTCCTCAACAGAATTGGGGACAATAAAATGATAAACAGGATTAACGAAAAGATTAAAATATGATTCTCTAAAGGAAAATCAAATTCGTGTAAAAGGTGTTTGAAAAAATCTGTCATGCTTGTTTTTAGGTTGGGAGTTTTCTACTAAATCTTATTCTAGGTTAGGAATAGATGTTTTTCAAAATACTTACATTTATCAGTGTAATTATGAGAAATAAGTAATAGAAATTGGTTTTTAGTAAATAAAACTCTGTTGGTTATTTGTTTGCAGACAAAAATAGCAAAATTTCTGTAACTGCCAACTGTAATGGGAAGAAAATTTATGGTTTCCTTCGAAATACTGAGCATAAAAAAAGAGCTTTATAAAAAAGCTCTTTTTGTTTCAAACGAATGTGTTTCGATTTATTTTTTAACCATTTTAGAGGCCATAATCAATGCATTATAAGCATTTACGATTCCTCCGGATACAGAGAATTCAGAGAATGATTTTTCGATTTTTTCGTTAGTTCTTTCATCTATAATAGAAACTTTGTGAGTTGGTTTGATAGATGAATCTTTTAAAATTTGTTTTACCTGAGCTGCTGTAAGACTTGGGTAATAAGAACGAATCATAGCTGCTACACCTGCTACGTTTGGTGAAGCCATTGATGTTCCTTGCAGATACTCATATTTGTTGTTTGGAGTTGTAGCATAAATTTTTACTCCCGGAGCAAACACATCTACATTTTTCTTACCGTAGTTAGTGAAAGCAGCAAGCATTTTATCATCATAACTATGATTTAAAGCTCCAACAATCACTACATTGTCTGAATATTCAGCATCTCCGTTATAAGAATCGTTAGGGAATTTATTGATTTTATCTACGTTATAAGTATCGTTACCTGCAGCGATTACGATCAAAACATCTTTTTCAGCAGCATATTTCATAGCATCAACAACCCACTCTCTGTGAGGAGAATAGTATTTGCCGAAGCTTCCGTTGATTACTTTTGCTCCGTTGTCAACAGCATAACGAATAGCCAAAGCGATATCTTTATCATACTCATCTCCATCAGGAACAGCTCTAAGAGCCATGATTTCTACGTTGCTTGCAACTCCGTCACCTCCTAAACCGTTGTGACGAACCTGAGCAATGATTCCTGCTACGTGAGTTCCGTGTTTTGCTTCTTCTTTGTCAAGACCAATAACATCGTTGTTTCCGTATTTAGTGTCTTTGATATCATCCGGATTGTCTCCCACAACAGCTCTTCCGTTGAAATCTTTATTGAAGTGATACTTTAATTGAGAATTCACATAGTTCTCAAAAGCAGTAATTCTTTTACGGAAGTCTTCGATGTTTCCGAATTTATGAATTCTTGTTAGGGCTTCTTTAGCAGCCAAAACATCTTCGTCTGTTGTTTCGATAGCTTCAAGATCTTCTAGTGTATAAGTAGTCTTTTTAAGATGGCTTAAAATAGTAGGCTCTAGGCTTTTCATAAAGTCTAGCTGTTGTTTTCCAGCTTGAGCTTCTGCCATTTTTTCATCATATTCTTCTAAAGCTCTTTTGTAATCCTCAGAACCATCATTTGGTTTTTTCAACAAACGGATAAACTCATAGTTCTCGTGAATAGCGTTACCAAGAAAACTCCAACCATGAATATCATCTACATATCCGTTATTGTCATCGTCTTTTTTGTTGTTTGCTATTTCTTTAGGGTTTGTCCAGATAACCGGAGCTAAATCAGGGTGCTCGATATCGATTCCAGAGTCAATTACAGCTACGACAACTTTTTGGCCTTTTGCTCCTTTGATAAGTTCTGAATAAGCTCTGTCAACACTCATTCCGGGGATACTGTCTTTCATTAAATCGAGGTGACTCCATCTTTGTAGGTCTTTTTCTTCGATTTTAGATTTCTTTTTAACGGCTCCGCTAATTTCGATAGGAGCTGCATCTTTAATCGTTAAATACGATTTTTGAGTACTACATCCTGCTAAGGCAACTGCCAACAAAGAGGATATAAAGAGAGGTTTGACAAGTTTCATTGTTTCGATATTAAATTATTAGCTACAAATATGAGTATATTTTCCCGATTTTGTTACAAATAAAATCTAAAAAATTTCTTCGGTTTTATAAATGTCTTTTAGACGAATGCCTTTTTCGGTATGCTGAACGGTGATAATTTGATTATGAGCATCATGTTCTAAAAACAAATAGTAATTGTTGTCTGCTGCTGTAGTCAAGAATTTTTCTTTTTCGCCCAACGTCAATAACGGACGTGTATCATAACCCATCACATACGGAAGCGGAATATGCCCCACAGTTGGTAACAAATCTGCCATAAAGACAATGGTTTTTCCTTTATAATTGATGTGTGGTAACATTTGTTTCTCGGTATGACCGTCTGCAAAGAAAATTCCGAATCCGAGTTCTGATTCCGCTTGAAAGTCTGCTCCTACTCTATTGATAAACTTTAGCTGACCCGATTCGTGCATCGGTAAAATATTTTCTGATAAGAAAGAAGCTTTCTCTCTAGGATTGGGTTTGGTTGCCCATTCCCAGTGGTTTTCGTTGGTCCAATACATAGCATTTTTAAAAGCAGGAATATATCCGGTTCTGTCTTTGTTCCAGTCGACACTTCCACCGCAATGATCAAAATGCAAGTGAGACATAAAAACATCTGTGATATCATCTTTTGAAAAGCCATATTTAGCCAATGAACTTTCCAATGAGAACTCACCCGACATATAGTAATAACCAAAAAACTTCTCTGATTGTTTGTTGCCCATTCCGGTATCTATCAAAATTAGGCGGTTGCCGTCTTCGATAAGCAAGCATCGAGTGGCTAAATCAATCATATTATTGTTATCTGCAGGATTGGTTTTGTTCCAAATACTCTTTGGTACTACGCCAAACATAGCGCCTCCGTCAAGTTTAAAGTTTCCGCTTTCTATAGGATATAATTTCATTATAATTAGGTGTAAGTTAATGGTTGAAGATTACTTTTTTGGAGTTCTGAACTTTTTGAGTACGAAAAAGTCGAATATACTCATAAAAAGTCCGAAAAAGGCTGTTTGCAATAAGGATGTTTTCAAACAACTCCACTCTTTGAGGTTGTCATAACACATTCCGGGTAGTTTGAAGAAGTAACCTACAATAAAATAAAGAATCGAAAAGATTACAAAACCTATAAGGAAGGCTGTGATTTTCTGTTTGTTCATCTTACATCAATATTTTTTTAATTACGAAAAGAAGACCTATAAAAGCTAAAAATCCGAGCAATATCCAGAAACTGCCTTTATAAAAAGTGCTGTGTAATTTTTTGTCTTTGCGGTAAGAATAAATCATCACTCCTACAAACACCACAACAAAAAAGCCAGCGAAAATAAGTTGATTTGTCGAAAACATACTTTTTTATTGCAAATATAACTCTTTATTGATTGGAAGTCTAATGATAATTATTTCCATTTTACAAAATAGATTAGTTGAAGATATTCCTAACAAGTTAACTCGGAATTCAGAAAACAATTTCTTATAGGTTATTACTCTATTATCTATTTATATGATACTGTATAAATATTTGTACTTCAACTACCTAAAATATTTAATTAATTGATTATTTGCGCTTTCCTCTCCTATTTTATATTTAACTTTTCGAGCCTTTTTTTTAACACTCCAAAGGCGGTCTATGCCGTAAATTTGCACCTCGAAAAAATTATGAAACAGCCAATTATCAACAAAACATTCCTAATCACACTTTTAGGGATATTAGCAGCTCTGGGTCCGTTTACTATTGACATGTACCTTCCGGGCTTTAAGAGCATAGCCGAAGACTTACTTACAGACGAAAAACACGTAACCTTTAC
>JBEBUB010000157.1:0-4861 GCA_040393445.1 Flavobacterium beibuense | reverse complement strand
CACTTTTCACAGAGCTTTTGATTATTGTGAAAATCCGATAGAGGCTTTAGAAAATGTAATCGAATGCGGATTTCATTTTATCTTAACTTCAGGAAATGTCGGAAAAGCTACAGAAGGTATTGAAGTTTTAAAACAATTGGTCAAAAAGGCTCAAAACCGAATTTCAATCATTGTGGGAGGTGGAGTAAGATCATCAAACATTGAGTTCTTAAACCAAAAAACCGATGCTCCTTGGTTTCACTCAGCTTGTATTACAGATGATTCTTTTGAGGTAAATCCGTCAGAAATCAAAGCCATAAAACGCCACCTATGAAAAACTGCCTTTCTCTTTTATTGGTTTTACTGAGTCATATTATGTTTTCTCAAACTCAAATCAGAAGTTTGTCGGAAGAAAAATGGGAGTTCTCTCAAAGTGGACAGAACCAATGGTATCCGGCAAAAATTCCGTCTGTTGTACATTTAGATTTATACGAAAATAGACTCATTCCGGATCCTTTTTATTCCGATAACGAAAAACAACTCCAATGGATTGAAGAAAAAGATTGGATATATTCCAGCACTTTTACGGTTTCAAAAGAAGAATTAGATAGTCAAAATATCGAACTCGTTTTTGACGGACTCGACACTTTTGCTGAGGCCTTCTTGAACGGAAAACCAATTTTGAAATCCGACAACATGTTTGTAGGTCATCAAGTTGATGTCAAAAAGATTTTAAACCTTGGGCAAAACACTTTGGTTGTTCGGTTTGAATCGGCTGTAAAAAAAGGAAAAGAAAGAGCGAAGGAAATTTCTTATCAACTTCCTGAAGGCGTAAGAGTCTTTGTAAGAAAAGCGCAATATCAATTCGGTTGGGATTGGGGACCACGATTCGTCACTTTTGGAATTTGGAAAGATATTAAACTCCGATTTTGGAATAATGCTCGAATCGAAAATGTAAAATACAGTACAATTTCTTTAGGGAAAACACAAGCCGATTTAGAATTTAGTGTGGATTTAGTAGCAGATAAAGACCATCATTACAATTTGCTGATTAACGAAAGAACCTACCCGATAAAACTAAAGAAAGGTTTGCAAACCATCAAAGTTCCTTACGAAATTCAAAACCCTAAACTTTGGTGGACCAACGGACTTGGAGAGCAGAATCTATACAATTTCAACATCGAATTACATCCTTCTAAAAAACTGGAAGTTCTAGACCAGAAAACCATTAAAATTGGGCTTCGAACTCTAGAACTAGTTCAAGAACCTGATGAGTTCGGAAAATCATTTTACTTTAAACTCAACGGAGTTCCTGTTTTTATGAAAGGAGCAAATTACATTCCCTCCGAGAGTTTTTTGCCTCGAGTAACTGATAGCATCTATCAACAACTCATTCAAACGGCTGTTGATGCCAATATGAACATGCTCCGAATTTGGGGTGGCGGTATTTATGAAAATGATGCTTTCTATGAAGAATGTGACAGAAACGGAATCTTGATTTGGCAAGATTTTATGTTTGCTTGTGCTATGTATCCGGGTGATGAAAATTTTCTGAAATCGGTAAAGCAGGAAGTGATTCATAACGTAAATCGTTTACAAAACCATCCGAGTATTGCTTTGTGGTGTGGCAATAACGAAGTCGACGAAGCTTGGCATAACTGGGGTTGGCAAAAGCAATTTGGCTATTCTGAGCAAGATTCTACCAAAATCTGGAACGATTATAAAACAGTTTTCAAAGAGTTAATTCCGAAAACGCTGGATTCTCTCCTATCCAAAGAAAAAAACATTTATTGGGAATCTTCTCCTTCGATTGGTTGGGGGCGAAAAGAAAGTCTATTACAAGGCGACTCTCATTATTGGGAAGTGTGGTGGGGTAAGCAACCTTTTGAAATCTACAAAGAAAAAGTCGGACGATTTATGAGCGAATATGGATTTCAAAGCATGCCAAGCATCGAAACTTTCAGAAAAATTGCTCCCGAAAATGACCTTCATCTGAATTCCGTTTCGATTAAAAATCATCAGAAACATCCGGTGGGTTATGAAACCATTCAGGAATATATGGAACGTGATTTTCCTGTTCCGACAGATTTTGAAGATTATATTTATATTTCCCAACTCCTACAAGCCCGTGGAATGCAAATTGCCATCGAAGCTCACAGAAGAGCGATGCCTTATTGTATGGGAACTCTCTATTGGCAACTCAACGATTGTTGGCCTGTAACGTCCTGGAGTTCTGTAGATTATTATGGAATCCGAAAAGCTTCTCACTATCAAACTAAACGTAGCTTTGAGCCTGTTATGCTTTCGATAACAGAAGATGAAAATGACATTTTAGTTTACGGAGTTAATGATTTACCTCAAACCGAAAGAGGGATGATTCGTTTGGAATTATTGGATTTTGAGAGCAATATTCCGGTTTGGCAAGAATATCACAGCAACGTTAACAACCTATCTACCAAAGATGTCAAAGTCTTCGAAATCAAAGGCACAGACAGCTCTTTACTGTGTCGTATTCCGAAAAAAGTATTCGAAAAATTCAACAAAAACAAGGTTGTTTTGAAAGCCTCAGTTTTCGGGAAAGAAAAAGTACATACTGCTTTTTTCTACTTCGTAAAACCTAAAGATTTGACCCTTATAAAACCTAATATTTCAGTCTATATTTTAGACGATCAAACGGTTTTATTGCAATCTGACGTTTTGGCTAAAAATGTATTTCTAAAAGCTGGCGATGTAGTTTTTGATGACAATTTTTTCGATTTGCTTCCTAGGGCTTGGAAGATAATTAAAACCTCTAAACCTGTTCAACAAATCGACATCAAAACCCTTTTTGATGTGATGAAATAATCACACTTTTCTCTCACAAAAAGATTTTCCTCCCACAAAATTCCACTTTATGTTTATGGAAAGTTTTTCTTTCCAAAAAACTTGCTTTTTATCTTAAAATACCAGTTTACACAGGGTTTTTCTAAGTGTTTAAAATTGAGTCGAAAAGCCTCAAACTGAAAAAGTTATCAACAAAGTGGGTTAAAGTGGTAGAATGTGGGAAATTTTTCTATATTTTTGCTTCAATAAATCAACTTAGGGAAAAAGTGACTACCATAATCGGTACATACGAATGTAAAATCGACGCCAAAGCAAGGGTAATGATTCCTGCTCCGCTCAAGAAACAGCTTGATTCTTTGAGTGATGGCTTCGTATTGAAACGTTCGGTTTTCCAACCTTGTTTGGAGCTTTATCCGATGAAAGAATGGAACGAGTTGATGCAAAAAGTAAACAAACTAAACCGATTCAAAAAGGAAAACAACGACTTTATCAGACGATTTACCTACGGAGTGAAGGTCGTGGAGATTGATAGTGCAGGTCGAGTTTTGATTCCGAAAGATTTGGTTGCTTTTGCCAAAATTGAAAAAGAAATCGTGTTGAATTCTGTCGGGAATTTTCTTGAAGTATGGGATAAAGACCTTTACGAAAAAGCAGTTGATGATGCTTCAGGAGATTTTGCAGATTTAGCAGAAAGAGTAATGGGAGGGTTTGAAGATGAGTAACACAGAGTATCATAGCCCGGTTTTATTGAAAGAGTCTGTTGATGGGCTAAACATCAACCCGGACGGAATTTATGTTGATGTGACGTTTGGTGGTGGCGGACATTCCAGAGAAATTCTAAGCCGACTCGGAGCAAACGGACGACTCATCGCTTTTGACCAAGACGAAGATGCTTTAACCAATGCGATTGACGACCCGAGATTTTTACTGATTAATGAGAATTTCAGATATATAAAAAGGTTCTTGCGTTTTCACAACATTCGTCAGGTTGACGGAATTCTAGCTGATTTGGGAGTTTCTTCGCATCAGTTTGATGTGGCCGAACGAGGTTTTTCGACCCGGTTTGAAGCTGATTTAGACATGCGAATGAATCAAAAAAGCAGTCTGAGTGCTTATGAAGTCATCAACGAATACGAAGAAAAGCATTTAAGACAAATTCTGGCTGAATACGGAGAAGTGAAAAGTGCTGCAGGAATGGCTTATGCTATTGTGAACAGTCGTAAAACAGAACCTATTAAAAATTCCGAAAAGCTCAAAGAAGTATTAGCAAAGTTCTTGCCGGCTCACAAAAGCAACAAAATTCTAGCTCAGATTTATCAAGCCATCAGAATCGAAGTAAACCAAGAAATAGAAGTGTTGAAAGAATTTCTAGAACAAACTCTAGAGGTTCTGAAACCAAACGGAAGGTTAAGTGTGATATCTTATCATTCGTTAGAAGACAGGTTAGTGAAGCGCTATATGCGAAACGGAATGTTTGAAGGCGAACCTGAAAGGGATTTTTTCGGGAATTTTGAAGTTCCTTTTAAAATTGTCGAAAAACTGATTGTACCTACAGAAGAAGAAATTGCTCGAAACAACAGAGCTCGAAGTGCCAAACTAAGAGTGGCAGAAAAACTATAAACTCCAAAAAAGTGTGTGAGGATTATGAAAGGTGGATTATACAACATATTACGGACGAAATTTTTGATAGACGATGATGCTATTAAGCATTGGAGGTTTATCATTTTTTTGGTTTTGTTGGCCATTGTCATGATTGCAAACACGCATAGGTTTGAGAAAAAACTTTTTAGGATTGCCGATCTGAACGTAGAGAATAAAGAGTTGAGGTCCATTTTTGCAGACACCCGAACCGAGCTGATGAAGCTGAAAATGGAATCGACCATATCAAACAAAATGAGTGAAATTGGGATTTATCCTCCTGAAGTTCCGCCCGTAAAAATTAAAGTAGTAAAAAACAAAGACAACAATTAAAACCAATACCCAAATTGCAAAACAAAAAAGTGTCATATCGAATCTTCCTTGTAGCCTTCGGTATTTTACTGTTGACAATTGGTATTGT